>CAYOKY010000031.1:0-9856 GCA_964404695.1 Microcaldota archaeon
TTCCGGAAATGCCAAGGATTTATACTAAAAGCATTGTCGTGCAAAAAGATGATTTGCTAGGTTATAAACTGCCAGTGTGTTCACGTTGTTTATTCATTTATATTGGAATGTTGTTTGGTGTAATACCATTATTTTTTATGAAACGTGACAGGATTTTTCCGTTATGGATTTTCATATTATTTACTATTCCTGTTGCATTTGACGGCGGTCTTCAACTGATAGGGCTTCATACCAGTACTAATCTGCTTCGTGCAGTCACAGGGTTCATTGCAGGGTTTATCGTTCCAATATTTTTGATACCTATTTTGTATAAAATTTTATCCAGATTTTAAATTAAACATTTATTAAATTTGTTATTAAGTTTGTGTTAGTGGAATTTGCTTTTTGGTTTAAACAATTAAAACATATGTTCTTCCAGTTCTTTGATGTGTTCCTTTTTATGTTTGGTCCAGCTTTTCCCGCTGATTAACATTCTTTTAATTAACTGGGCAGTGGTAGTTCCACTGATATATTCTGGCACTATCACGTGGTCTGCACCGTGCTTGTATAAAATTAATGCATCATTTTTGCTGTGAGCTCTGCCGATGATTTTAATTTTTTTGTTCATCTGCTGGATTGTGTCAATGACATACAGTTGATCGTTAATGTCAGGGATTGTTAAAAATACCATTTTAGCTTTATCCATATTTATGTCTGATAGTATTTCTTCATTTGTAATGTCTCCATAAATATGATATATGTCTTCTTTTTGAAGTTCCTTTAACAGTTCTGGGTCATGTTCTACACACATGATTTGATATTTGGATTTGAACTGGTCAATGATTTGTTTGCCTACTCTGTGCGCACCGACGATAATTATATGGTTTCTTAATGATTTGGGTTTGTTTATTGAATAACTTGTATGTTTGACAAATAATGATCTGAATCGTTTGAACCGGTTTTTAAGGAAATTATATAACCATTTACTTGTTTTTGCAAGATATGGGGTAATTAATATTGAAATTACTACGGTTGAAATTATTAATGAATAAATTTCCTGGCCAAACTGACCGGTTGCAAAGCCTATGCCTGCTAATATAAAACTAAATTCGCTTGATTGTGCCATTAACAAGCCAACTAATAATGAATTTCTTAATCCATAACCTATCAAGAGGAAAATTGATATTAGTAATAATGGTTTGATGACAGATGTTAAAAATAATAATCCTAAAAATTGCTGTGAAAATTGTAATAATATTACTGGATTGAACTGTACTCCTAAACTTACAAAGAAGATTGCAGCGAAGAATTCCCGTAACGGTTTCATTTCTGCTCTTATGTTTGATTTATATATCGTGTTGGCTAATATGACTCCTGCTAAGAAACCACCAATGCCCCATGGAAAATTTAAGAAATTTACAAGGCCCAACATTAGGAACAGCACGGCTAATGAAGTCATATAAAGTAAACTTTTATCCTTGGCCGCATAATTTAAAACATAAGGTAATCCAATTATTAAGAAAATAACTACCCCAACTAATATTTCAGTGTTGATAATAATCCCGTTTATCGCTTCAGAATTGATGTTTCCAATATTGCTTGCAAACATTAAAGCAATGATGGCTATTATGTCCTGTAAAATTAATAATGTAATAATTATTCTGCCGTGCAATGAATTAATTTCACCTTTATCCACTAGAATTTTGGTTGCTATCATTGTACTGCTGAATGCTATGAGGAGACCAAAATGTAAACCAATAATCTGGTCAAACCCTAACAATTGTGAAAATCCAAACCCCAGGAGAAAACAAATAATGATTTGCAATGCGCCAAATGCTATGGTTTTGAAACCAATTGACGTAAGATGTTTAAGATCAATTTCTATCCCTGCACTAAATAATAGGAATACGATACCCAGTTCTCCTACCATTATTATCTCTGATTCTGCGGTTATGATCCCTAATCCGAACGGGCTTAGAACTAATCCTGCTAAAATGTAACCTAATATTAATGGTTGTTTCATTTTATGGGAAATAAACATAAATATCGCTGATAAAGTTATCATCAAACCCATATGTATTAACAATTCCATGATATAAATTATATTTTAAGGTTTTAAAATGTTTTGTAAGTAAATTGCAAGGTAAAATAATGATAGGTTTATAAATATAATTTCAGATTTAGGTTTCATGAAAGCACAGGTGGCAACTGAATATTTAATTATTTTAGCAATAGTAATTGTGGTTTCTTTAATTGCTGTAGGTGTAGTAAGAAGTGTGATCAACGTTAATACTTGGTTTAATCCTGCTTTGAATAAGATTGAATGGACTGCTAAAGAAGTAGTTTTGGATAGTATTTCTATTTATGAAAACCAGGCAGCTGTGAGATTGATTAATAATGCCAATTATCCTATAGTTGTCACTCACATAGGTGTGGGTGTTGACGCTCAAAAACAGGATACAGTTACAATTTATCCTGGTTATAAGAAAACTATTGAGCTTAAACCCGGATCATATATTACTGGCGAAGCTGGTCAGACTTATACTCTAAAGGTTACAATTATTTATCATGATATGGATGACGAAATTTTACAGTCATCTGTAAGCGGAACTGTCACAGGTATTTATCAATAATCGAGGATATTTGTTGCAAAAAATGAGAGTAAAGTTTTTAAAAGGTTATATGCAAATACATATCTATAATTTAATGGTTAGAATGATTAATTAGGGTGATTAATAATTGTCAAAGTAATTAATCTAATAGGAACAGTTAAGGGCCCATAGCTTAGTCTGGTTGGAGCGTTCGACTGATAATCGAAAGGTCGCCGGTTCAAATCCGGCTGGGCCCAATTTTTTAATTATATGTTTTGATTTATCTTTACCATTATATTTTATATATACCTTTATCTCATTTACCTTTGTCTTTTTCAATATCTTTTCTATACCTTTATTTCATTTATATTTTTCATCATATTTTTTCAATTCCTTTATATTTTTAATTATATATTTTCCATCATTTTTATAGTTTTCATTAATTCAAATGTTTCATTAATAACTATAATTTAAATTTAAAAGGCAATTTAAAACAAGATTACAATTCTTTACAATTCGTTTTCAGGTATTTTAATAAAATGTCTGTTTGCTACCAATCCTTTGTCAGTTAATTTGCGTTCAATGATTGTAAGGTTAAGATAACCATTTTCAAGTTTAGATGTCGCATAAATTGGAGTATCGCCTATGGAGATTTCCTTATTGGCAAGCTTTGATAATTTTTTTGTTACATACATGGATTTCATTTGTTGTGAAGTAGTGCCATTTTTGATTATTGCAATATTCTGGTCCATACTTATTTCTGTTTCCGTACGTTTTGCAATTGACTGATAGAACATTGAATCCTTTTTATGTTCATAGGTTTGATGCAATTGTGCAAATAATGTTTGGTGAACTTCCCTGTATTTTACAGGGGGATTACTTAATTTTCTTTTTAAAATGTCAAGCTCACCTTTTGCTTCATGTGTTTTACCTTCATTGATATAATGTTCTGCTTTAATAAGATTGGTTTCAATGAATTTGTGGCGTGACATTACACTTCGTTTACTCATTAACTCTGAAATATTATCTATTATTTTTAACCCTTTTTTATATTTTCGTTGCAATGTTTCAGACGTTGCCCATTTAATGCTTCCTAATGTTTGTTGATATTTTTTATTTAATTCCTGAATTTGAGAATCAAATTGTTGAGTATTATATTTAATCTCTTCATAAGTTTGTAAAAGTTCATGGTATTCGTTGCTCATGTCTGACATGGTGTATTAACGGACAATATGTTTTTAAGCTTTATCTAATCTTCCCTAGTATTTTCCTGGGTTTTCAATATTTGTTTTATTATTACTTTTCAGTATTTTTAAGATGTTTGCTATATATCTCTAGGAATTTGTCTGCGATTTTGTCATTGGAAAATTGTTCTGCGAACTTCCTGCAACCATTGTAATGGCTAGTATTACCCAATATCTTTAATGTAGCTTCAGCAAAGGATTCAGGACTATTTGACGCAAGTTCACCGGTTGTTGGAGTTATCATTTCTGCAACTGCTGAGTTTTTCATGCCTACGACCGGCAACCCTGAAGCCAGTGATTCAAGTGCGACTAGCCCGTGAGTTTCAAAAGGGCCCGAGGGAAATACAAACGTTTTACATGCTGGATAAATGGCTTTTAAGTGATCATGTGGTATAAATCCAGTGAACGTTACGTTTTTGTCAAGTTTTAGCTTCTTTGTCATGTCTTTTAACCTTTCAGTGTCAGGCCCTGCCCCTGCTATTAATAGTTTTGCGTCTTTAACATGTTGAAGGATATTGGGCATTGCTCTTATCGCTAGATCTAAGTTTTTTTCTTTAACATGCCGTGAAACCACGAACAGTGTATTATTTGTAATTTTAAACTTTTTTATATAATTGTCCATTAATCTTAATGTTTCTTCCTTTTCTTCATTTTGCATCATTTGTAATGGTATGAATTTGTCAGTATCTATGCTGTTGGGTACCACTGTAGCGTTAATGTTATGTAAACTTAATGATTCCTTTGTATATTGACTGGGGCATGTTAATTCATCAAACTGTTTGGAGAACCAGTTTATATATCTCCATACCATGTCCTCTCCAAAGTCTTGAATTTGTTTGTTTTGTGAAAGGTAATGAGTACCGCTTGCAACGTTGGTATGAAACGTTTCAATACAAGGTATCTTTAACTTTCTTGCAGCTGCGATCGCTGCTAGTCCCATAGTAGATAATGCATGGGAATGAACGATGTCTATCTTATGCTCTCTTAAATTTGAAACTGAAAAAAACGGAAATACTGCAACTTTATATGTTGGGTATGGCGGGAATTTTATGCTTGAATGATAGTAAGTTTTTGAATTTTGATATTTCTCTTTATCTGATTTCGTGCCTGATGTATGTATAAAAACTTCATGCCCCCTTGATTCATATTCTTTTATTAAATTAAGCATACTGGTAACAACGCCGTCCATGTTTGGTAAATATGTGTCTGTAAAAAATGCAATTCTCATTTAAACACCTAATTCCTGTAAATAGCTTAACATCCACATTATAACTATTATACTAAGTATAATTATCATAGGTATAATTATTTTTATCATTGCAATTGTAGCATTGAGTGTTGTAACGATTTCTGTTGTTTTATTCCTGCCTAGAACGTTTAATATAATTTTTTTGCTGTTATATGCCCCTTTCATTTCCTGTGCATTGTTTATGCTGTTGTGTATTGCTGTTTTTATTAATTCTTTTATTTCCATAACCTCTTTCTCAGTTATAGGATTAATTACTCCTTTGACTGTGTTGACTGCATGAGTATCTGTAGTATAAACTTCGCATTCCAATTGGTTCAGTATCTCTTTGGCCTTTGGGGTAATACCGTTTGAATCTAAAACGACCATTGTATATGTTTTATTTTTTAATATGAAAGATATGATTTTTATTCCTGCTCCTGCAATTTTAAATTGTATTTTTTTGGAGAGTTCACTTTGTTTAATTTCACTATAGCCGATTTTAATATCGTATAACTTTAAACTTTTAATTTTATTACTTATTTCTTTTGCAAGGGTTAAATATTCCTCTGCACCCTCCGATCCGGGCAGGATTGGTTTAATGTCATTGGTTTCACAATTATGCATGTCTATAAGTAAAACTCCAAGGTCTTGAGTTTCAATAATACTTTTTATTGCCTGCCCGAGCCCGGGGTCAATATCCTCTGTGCTGTTTGGTGCCCTGCTTAACCCTACAATTACATAATCATTTAATCGTATTACGTCGGCGTATGCATTGTTTGTCTTGATTTTTAGTATGTTGCCTTTTATTGTTTTAGTCATTTTCTGTGTTTGTATTGCCTTAACTATAATGTCTAAACTTTTTTCACTTGCAGGATTATAATCTCGTGTGACTGGTGCATGAAATACTATTGATTGACCAATCTTTTCAGGTATAAGTTCACTAAACTGACTTCCCCCCAAAGTTCCAAATGGACCGAAATGTACATACGGAGTAACCAGTTTTAATTTTAGTTTATCGTTTTCAAGATTGATCCAGTCAACGTTTGTTGTAATCTGTTCAGAGATTTTTAAAATCATTTCCTCCATTTTGTTTGAGCCGAACATCCATTGTTCAAAGAATAAGCTGGCAGCGTCTGTGCTTGATATTCCAATATTTTTCTTCATAGGGGCATTGATCATTTTGATTGAATAAAATACAGCAAGAAGCATTATGATTGCAGACAAATAGATTTTGGCCAGCAGACCCCATACATTTTGATTGATAGTTTGTGTATCTGCTATGAAGAAAATTAAGCTGAATAATAATTGGAACACTGCAAACAGTATTGCACTTTTGCGCAACCCGAAAAAGATATACAATGTAATAAACCATATTATGAAAACAAACCCAAATGTGAAGATGGAAATCATGTAATCTAATGTTAATGAATATATAATATAATTAATGCCGTATATGATTGCCCCTATGTACGATATAAATAATGTGCGGTTTAAACCGATCTTTTTTATTAATATTGTAATACAAATGGCAGTTAATATTGCAGGGATTATGATTGTAAATGTGGTAGAAACCAGATTAGGTATAATTGTTTGCCCAAAAGTTGCAGGGTTGGAGATGCTGATTATTAAAGCAACAAGAAATGACCATAAGATTATTAATAAGGAAGTAATTTTACTTGAAGGTATTTTAAAAAACCATTTAGTTAGAGAAATCGTATCTTCTTCAACGCCCATAATTTCACTTCTTGTTTATGGCTTCCTTTACATTTTTTTGCAAATTATCTGTGTCACTAGTTTCTGAATTATTGATTTTTTCCAGAGAACTTTGCAGTACGTATGCGTTAGCAACGAACTCGTTTAAAACTACCATAAAACTTTTGTTTTCCTTCTTGGCAAGTTTCATTAGTTCCAACGTTAAGTATCTGATCTCTGAGCTCATGTCCTCTATTGAATCATAATCTTCCATATTCTTTTTTTATTGGCTAACCTTTTAAAATAGTATTGTAAGATTTTGTAGTGTAAGATTTTTTATAAAAGTGATTTTTTATTTATGTTATGTAAATGTTATGTCTGTAATACTCTTTAATGTGTATTCTAGGGGGTAATTTTTAGGCATATTTTAAGCATATATAATCTCGATGGATAAGAATATCGATCAATCTTATCTATAAACATTATTTGATATATAATTATTAATTGTTAAACTGTAATTTTGCAGTTATTTGTGAATATTGTGCAACATAATTACCATTTTTTTCATTTGATTCGTTCTTCTTAATTTTGATTTAAAACCTATTTTTGTGCAATATATTTACTAAAGAAGTAGGTGTATAGGGTATTTACTCTGTTTTTCAACGTCGGTAACCCCTTATTATGGAAAACGTTTATAAAGCTTACTTTTGCCTTTTTTTGTAGAAGAGTATTAAAAAAGAGTATTAAAAGAAGGAGAGGCGATATAAATGGATTTAGTAGATAGCGTATTAAGTGAAGGAAGGACCTCGGAAGAGGTAGAAAAAGCAGATGATGACTATGGGTCTGATAGGATTAAAATTGTCACTGTAGGTATTGGTGGCGGTGGAAATAATACTATCAACAGGTTAATTAAGTCAGGTGTTAAAGGTTGTGATTTGATTGCAATAAATACTGACAAACAGCATTTAGCTATGTTGCATGAAAGGGCTCATAAAGTTTTAATCGGCAGAAGCATTACCAAAGGTTTAGGTGCTGGCGGTTACCCTGATGTTGGAAGAAAGGCTGCGGAAATTGACAGGCATATTATTGAAAAAGAGCTTGAAAATACCCATTTAGCATTTATATGTGCAGGTATGGGTGGCGGTACTGGTGGCGGTGCAGCTCCAGTTGTTGCACAAATTGCAAGAGAGCAAGGCGCAATCACTATGGCAGTTGTAACTTATCCGTTTAATCTTGAAAGAGCAAGGAGACTTAAAGCTGACCAGAGCATTGCTGAATTGAGAAAGTCATGTGATTCAGTTATTATTTTGGACAATAATAGATTAGTTGAATTATTCCCTAACCTGCCTATGAATCAGGCGTTTGCAGTTGCAGATGAAATCATTGCAAGAGCAATTTCTGGTTTAGTATGGACTATTACTCAACCCAGTTTGATCAATATTGATTTTGCTGATGTCCGTTCAATTGTTCAGGGCGGAGGAATAGGTTTCATTGCAGTAGGTGAAGGTAAAGGTACTGAAAAGGTCCGTGGTGCATCTGAAGGTGTTATTAAAAACAGATTACTGGACGTTGACTTTGACGGTGCAAAAGGTGCATTGATACATATTACCGGTGGTTCTGATTTGACATTAGGTGACTCAGTTAAAGCAGGGGAAATTATTACAGAAAGGATGTCTCCTGAAGCCAATGTTAAATGGGGCGCAAGAGTTTTGCCTAACTATGAAGGTAAAATAGAAATTGTTGCAATTGTAACCGGTGTTCAAGGTGCATCAGTATTAGGTAAATCTGTGGGCGAGAATGGCAATGACGATGAATTTTCTGGTTTAGACGTCTTTGGTTAAGAGGTGATTTTGAGGTGTTTGAAATTTCCTCTCCCCCTTCTTTATCTGTAGAAGAAATGGGTAATGATAAAATAAAGATTGCAGTCGTCGGAGTTGGTGGCGGTGGCTGTAATACGGTTAATAGAATTTTTAATTTAGGTATTAAATCAGCTAAGACCATTGCAGTTAATACTGATAAGTCACATTTAAACATTTTAAATTGTGACCAAAAGGTCTTAATAGGTGGAAGTGTAACCCGAGGGCTTGGTGCCGGTGGTTTTCCTGAAGTTGGACAGAAATGTGCAGAAATATCTAAGGAAGAAATCGCTAAAGCTATTGACGGTTACAATCTGGTTTTCCTGGCATCTGGTATGGGTGGCGGTACTGGTACTGGTGCATCGCCTATAGTTGCAAAGATGGCTAAGGCATCAGGCGCGTTGGTCATAGGCATAGTAACGTTTCCATTTAAGCTTGAACGTGCAAGGATGAAAAAAGCAAGATGGGGTATTAATGAACTTCGCAAATATTGTGATACAGTTATTGTTATAGACAATAATCGTTTGGTAAATTATGCTCCCAACCTTCCAATGAATAAAGCATTTGAATTGGTTGACATGATAACGGCTAAAGCAGTTAAAGGTATTTCCGATACTATTATGTTCCCTTCATTGATGAACATAGATTTTGCTGACGTTAAATCTGTAATGGAACAAGGCGGTCTTGCAATGATTTCAATAGGTAAAGCTACTGGTTATGACAAACTTGATGAAGCTGTTAAGAATACGTTAAAACATCCTTTGCTTGATGTTGAGTATGCTGGTGCAAAAGGTGCGTTGGTGCATATTGCAGGTGGTCATAAGCTTAGTTTAGGAGACACTATTAAGTTAGGTGAAAATTTAACCTGGGAATTTGATCAGCAGGCCAATATAAAATTAGGTGCAAGGTTGGATGACTCTTATGACGATTCAATTGAGGTTATTCTGATTGCAACAGGTGTTAAGTCAGCGTTAATTGAAGGGTCTGAAGAACAAGCAGATGCTTCAAAAGCGCATGCACAGCCGGCACAGGTAAAAGAAAACTTTTTAGAAGAATTTTCATTTGTTTAATTCTTCATTTTATTTCTTTAATTTTTATATTGCCTTTTATTCTTTTTTTATTTTGTTTTTGTTTTAATGTTTTTAATTATGATTATCTATGGGTTTTATAAAGATTTCTTATTATATTTTTTATATTACTTATATCTGGTGATTATGATGGCAAGGCATAAATTTACTCAACGTGAAGGAATGAAGGAAAGGATGA
>CAYOKY010000032.1:0-9206 GCA_964404695.1 Microcaldota archaeon
TAAAGGAAAAAGCAAGGGATAATTATGGTAATTAGACGGAAAGAAATAATTGATGACGATATTGATGACATGAAAGATTATGAAAAAAGTATTTTATTCTTTATTGATAAACATCCAAAACCAAAGAAATATCAAATTGTAAATGATTTTAAAAACTTAATTGATTTTGAAGATATATCTGATTTACTTGATGGATGGAATGATGAGGGAATAATCTACATGAATTATGGATATTATTGTTTAACTGATTATGGTGAAGATTTAGTTAAGGCAATAAGACTTAAAGGAGTTGGAAAAAAATGAAGTTACCAATTAGAAAAGAATATTTTGATGCGATTAAAAACTCTGTGAAACGACATGAGTATCGTGATGCTCATATCACTTTTGTCTGTGAGGAAACTGGTGAAACTATATCACGTAGTATCTGTGACGTGGAATTGATTAAAGCATGTGATGTTCCAGAGAGATATAAAGATAAAGGATTGTTTGAAGATGATGTCCTTATCAGATTTGAATTAGAAAGATAATCATGTATTGTAGAGAATTATACAAACGAGTATTCGATCCCATTGCTGAACAAAGAATAAAAGATAATCAATGTCCTAACTGTGGTTTACCTAAAGAGAAATGGGAAAGACGTACTGATTGGAGATGTTGCAGTAAGGAATGCACAGGTGATTTCTGGAAGGATCATGTCGAAATCTTGGATTGGAGTGTTACAAGATCTATGGTTTTCAAACGAGATAATTATAGTTGTAAGATGTGCAATAAACGATTTGTTAATGTCGCTAAATATCCACCACATAAAGGAGAGGAATATGCTCAGTCTGAAATGTTGATAGGGGATCATATTGTTCCTATTGCGGTTGGGGGATCTGAGTTTGATATGGAGAATATTCAGACTCTTTGTATTGATTGTAATAAGATTAAGACAAAAGAGGATATGGGTTTGATTGCTGAAAGTAGGAGGCTGGAGAAGATTTTGAATAAAAATAAACAGCTTTTGATAGCATGAAAAGCACCCTGTCTTTTTGATTGATAAATGTTAATATCATTGAACAGGGGATATAAATTGATATGGAGTGAAAAATGGAGAAAGGTTTTTCAATAATGAGGCAAAAAAGACGTTTTCCCTACAATTTTAGTAATTGGACAGACTTGCTATACAATATCATTCAGAATAATAGTTTGATGAGGGGATTCACCCCCAGCCCTCACTTAATTTTTAGATCTATATACATAAACAATCAATTACCTTTGGCATCATTGCCATTACAGGTTCTATCACGTTTGGGGGTGTCACATGAGTAGTGGCACATTAGAGGGGGCAACCTCAAAAACTAAACGTGATTTTTATGAAAAAGAAAAAGATATACCTTTTTTTAAAAATATTAATAATGCTGTTAGAAATGAAACTACAATTGCTAGTATCGGAGCCCATAATGCACTCCATAATTCTCCTAATGTTGTATCTACTAGAAAATCACTAAACTCTGTTGTTGTTTTATCAATATCTCCTTCCTTTACATTATCTACTATTTCTTTACCTCGTGATATTGTTTGTAAATCAGAAATCGCAGGTAAAAGCAAGATAATTATAATTATCACCACTATAATAGAACATATTAGTTCGATTATTCCACGCAATTTTTTAACCCGCATATATAGGGTCTATAATAGTATAAAAAACTTATGCACATATGGATGCTATCAGTTCAATCCATGTAACTTTTTTAACCCAAAAGTTTTTTTTCTGATAGCATCCTACCTTTTAATTTGTAATGTAAACAACGATTTTAAGAACGAGAAAAGCAATACAGAATTTAGGGTTTCCACAAAAAAGTCATTTTGTTCGCCAACAAGTGATTTTTCTCGTGGAAACCCTATTAAATTTATTTTATTTTTATTATCGGTGTTTTGGTTTTTAAGTAGTATATTATTTGTATTTCTAGTAATAAACAATTTTACTTTTTCTTCTCTATTGTTTTCAAGTTTTGTAGCAGTAGGTTGTATCTTTTTTCTTTATATTTTACGTCCACAAAAGCAAGGTAATCATCATGTAACCAATGATGTTGAGAATAATGAAAAACAATGCATAATACAACAGGTAATGGAGGGTGGTAATTAATCGTGTATGAACTGAATTATATGGATTCCCTATGCTACAAAAAATTACACTACCTGCTATACCAAAAATTACACCATAGGATAGCCATGTTATTTGTTCAAATCCAAGAGCTATTGAAACATTTTTTATTACTTCAAAAGTTGTTGTTCTTATTCCAAGTATCGATATGGCAATTGTCCAACTTACACTACTTAAAAATAAAAAGAAGTTCGTTATACCTCTTTTTAACCAGTCCTTACCATGTGGAACATATCCCTCTTCATAAATATCATAAAAAAACCATTGCGGGTCTTTTTTCCCCACAGATAAATTATAATCATCTCTTTTTCTTTTCAAATATTCAATTATTGAAGGAAATTTCATTTTCAATACACCTCATTTATTGTTATTTCGACAATTTCTATAAAAAATATGGGAGATTTGATATAGCGGGGATGGGATGCACAATAAATACCAAATCACATTTTAGGTATGAACGGGGGGTTATCGCTTTTGATTATACGAACAACCAAGTGATAGCTCCACCGCTAAATTCTATAACACCAGCGAATAATCTGAAAAACGGATTAATCGGTAGAAATGCTGTAATCACTAAAGCTAATGTCATTATTCCTGATAACTCCAGTTTTGTTTCCCATTCTTTTAATTCAGGGATAATTGGATCAAGAATGTTTTTTGTTGTTTCATCACTTTCAATAGCACTACGGATAGAACCGACAAACATAGAACCAAAGAACAAACCTAATATCGTTAAAAATTGAGGTAAAATAATGAAAACATATACAGGTGGATTTATCTATACGCAGATTTTAGAATATGCAGATGCAAATGATGACCATGAATGGTCAGGTGTTAAGTTTGTGAAACTTAGCGATGTTCAAGATGAGTTAAAGGAACATCAGGAACATTATAAGGGTACTAAGATTGCTAATTTTATTAATTCGTTTCTTCATGGTTTGGAGATAGAATAAAGTGAAAGCTGCTATTTATGCCCGTGTAAGCACTGTAGAACAAAATCCAGAAATACAAACAGAAGAATTGGAGACTTATATAGGGTATAAGAGTTTAGAATTGTATAAAATCTATGTGGATAGGGTAAGTGGATCAAAGGATAGTAGACCTGCGTTGAATGATATGATGTTTGACATGCGTAAAGGATGTTTTGATGCTATCGTTGTCTATAAGCTGGATCGTCTTGGTAGATCGTTGAAGCATCTGCTTACTATTTGTGAGGAGCTTCATAATAAGAATGTCACATTGATTGTTACTTCTCAGAATATAGATACAAGTACGGCAAGTGGTAAACTTTTGTTTAATATTTTGGGATCTGTCGCTGAATTTGAAAAGGAACTGATCTCAGAACGTACTAAGCTAGGTCAAAAGAATGCTAAGAACATTGGGAAACGTGGTAAAGACAAAAAGCCCAGGCATACGTCTGGTTATAATCAAAGATGGATAAACAGGCGTAAACAAATGGGGGGGTAGTTTTTGGCGTGTTTTGTTACCGAGAAAGTTTCACATCAAATTAATGGTCGTTTATTTACTATATCGTTTAAGCGATAGTCATGGTATATAAGCATATCGCCAAAGGTATATATACCGATAGCGATATACTTTATTTGAGGTTGAAAGAAATGAAAAAAGCATTAAAAGAATTTCTTGAAACAGAAGGTTATGAATTTACCTGGGATACTCAATGTACTGAATGTTATGAAGATTTTCGATGTCAAGAATTTTTACCAGATAAAATCATTAAGAAGATGGTGTCTGATAAAACTGATGATGTTGTTTCTGAGTTTGTTGGCAATACAAGTGATGAACGATTTCATTATTGTCCTAAATGTAGAAAGGAAATGGGGATGGATTAAAGATGGAATGCATCTGTGGTGAATGTGGTAATCCTTTCTTGATGGCAAATCCTTATACTGGAAACGGTGAAGGTGCATCTCCAAATTTTATTAACCTTAAAAAATTTAACAACGGTGAAATTGAAACAATATGGGACAATATTGATTTATGTGGTTATTGCCTCAAGCAATGGAAAAACAAGAGAACAAAGATTGCACGTAAATATCCAGCGACACAAAAACAGGCTTTTAAGTTAAAGAACAGATGGATTTATAGATGTTCAAAATGTGGAAAGGTTGGTCATAACAGAACATCATGTCCTTTATTAAAGGAGGTTTAAATATCGCTTTAGATATATCGTCTAGTATGCCTAGTATTGAAGTACCTTATCTTGTATGTAAACGCTGTACACATAAATGGATTCCTCGTAATCCTAAGACTCCGAAGGTTTGCCCTAGTTGTAATAGTCCTTATTGGGATAAGGATCGTGGTTGGTATAAAAAAGAGAAGGAAGTGTTGAAAGATGAATAAATGTCCTTTTTGTGGAATGGAATTTGATGATTGGGGAGAAAGCCAAGTTCACATGCTTGAACATTTAGAATCGGAGGAAGGGAGTTAGTTTTCCCTGTATAACTCGTATGAAGAAAGAAATGATTTGTATCAACTGTGGAACTGAAACCACCTGTTTGATTTGTGGTTTGGTATGTGATGATTGTTGGAAAAACCCTGGAGATCTCGTATGAACGAAACGATATTAATAACTAACAAAGAATACATTGGCATGATTGATTTGATAGATGCACAACGTATGTTGATTCAGAAATATAAGAATTATATTGAGGTTTTAGAACTTGTTAAAAATATAAACCCTGTAGTTAGGTGATATTGAAGTATGAGATTAAGTGAGATAAAGGCATTGATAATAATTACTTTGCTTTATGTTTTTTTCCATTCTTGGATGTATGTCATACAGAGAATTAAAAAAAATAAAAATTAGGTGATAAGATGAATAAAGATGTAGTTGAAATTGAAAGCATACCAACTAAGATAAAATATAAAGGTATTGTTTGGATTCCTGAATTAAAGAACCATCAGACAAAATCTGTTGATAAGGTTGATAAGAATTTTACGACACCGGATGAAAGACCGATTAAGCCTGGGAACGTTAAGAAATCGTATATTGTTAAATGGGTTGGAAAAAAGGATGTTGGTGATATTTTTACTAAGGATGATTTTTTTAAAGAGTTTCCTAAACATAAAAAGGATGTTGCATGTAAGAGGCGTGTTGATGAGGCGATCTTGGATATGATTTTCGATCAGTGTATTACTGTGCATGATAATGTTCCTGGTAAATATAGGGTGTTGAAATGAATAATAAGAAAACAAATGTTAATAGAGATATAGTTATAATAATAGGATTGGCAGTTATTTTTATAATAAGTTATTTTGCAGTATTTAATTTTAGTGTTTATGATTCTTATACTGGTGAGTTCATAGTTGCGAATAAGGTTTATTTGTCTGATGGTGGTCTTAACATTGTTATCTATTTTAATGAGTCATCTGTTGGTACGCATTTTCTTATTTTTGAGGGTTGGGATGCAAAGCATAGTGTTCAGCTTAGTAATATGGATGTTGGTGAAAACATTAAGGTAACGTATAGGGATTATGTTTTTGGATGTAGGACTATTGTTGATATTGAGGTTATTGAATGAATAATAAATATAAATTTATTGATGCTATTCTTTTAGGATTTATGTTTCCTTTTGCTTTAGTTATAATATCTCTTTTGGAAAATTTTGGTTTTGTTGGAATTAAAATATATTTAATCGTTGCTTCATGTTGTAGTTTAGCTATATTGATACATAATTTTGCATTAGATGAAACTTTAATATATAAAAACAATAGTGGTATCGTATGAATAATTATAATACTCGTATAGTAGATGGTGTTTGGGTTTGCAGTTGCCCTCATTTTAAACATAGGGGTACGTATTGTCGGCATATTTTACAGAGACTTTTGGATTTGCGTGGGAAAGTTGATGGTGTACGTGATAGTAGTCTTGATGCTTATATGGAAATCATAAGTGATCCATCTAGTTTGAATGAACGGTATCAGGATATTTTGATTGCGGTTAATGAGATGGGTGTTCCTCCTACTGCTTTTGAGGTTGCATTACATCTTGGTTTTAAAGATCCAAACAAAACAAGACCTCGTATAAATGAACTTGCTAATAAATATTATAAACCATTCCTAGAAGAAAAAGGTAAAGAGCCACGTGGAGAAAATGGTACAAGTGTTTATGTTTGGGGACTTACTCGTCAGGGTGAGTTATTGGTTAAGGATTTACAAGGTGTGTTGAATTGAATATGGATAGAGTGCAATGTTTAAAATGTTGGGTACACTGTGACAGTATAAAACAACTTGAAATACATTGTAAGAAAATACATAAGATGACATTAGAAGATATGATAAATGAACATATTGGAAAACGAGCGATGTTTGCTATTTTAAATGGATGTGATTGAATTGATTAAAGGATTAGCAATTGCATTTATATTATGCATTATGCTTATGGCAGTTGGTTGGTATGTTTAAGGTAGGTAAAGAAATGGGATGGTGTTGAATTGATACGAATAATAATAGAAGTTGTTATGGGTATGTTCACTATATATTTAGGGATTAGACTATTTGGTTTTTTGTTTGGTAGATGGGAGTGTATGAATTGATTAAAGGAATGTTACTTGCATTTGGTTTACTAATTGGACTTCTAGTAATTGGATATGTAGTTATGGAAAGTATTTCAAATGATTTAAGTTCACAGGATGATTTGGAACAAGAAACTATTGATGCAATTGATAATATTAATGAAGAATATAATAATGCAATTAATGGATTATTAATAAGTTGTATATTTTTAGTACCAGCAGTATTGGCATTGTGGGTATTAGGTAAATATACAGACACCAAGTTTGATTATTCAGATATTACAGGTGAAGATATTTTTTCAATTGAATCTAAAGAAAATAAAAAAGAAGATGCTGTCACTATTTTAAAGAGACGATTTGCTAATGGTGAGATTGATAGCTTTGAATATACTGAGAAGATGGCGAGGTTATAAAATTTGATTAAAGCTGTTGATGATTATAAAGTTTGGAGTATGTCTCCTCTTAATTATAATTTTAATCATATCTTTATCTGTATTTCTGTTATTTATATTTTGTCTACTTTGTTTGATTTCTGTCTTACCTTTATTACGTTTCGTTTAAATCCTGATGGTTTTTTTGCTAATGAGATTTCTGTTATTATTAAGAATGCTTTAAGTGGTGAGCCTGTTTCTTATGTATTAATTATTGTTTTAATTATGTCTCCGTTGATTACTGTTTATGGTTTGAATGTGTATCTTGAAAAGCGTTATGGTTGTCATGTATGTGAGATGAAGATTTGTTATGTTTTTATTTGTTGTGTTAGCTTTATTCATGTTTATGGAGGGTGGCTTAATTTTGTCCATCTGATTAATTTATAGGAGTGGGATTGAATGAAGAAAATAAAAGAATATTTGGAAAAATATTGGTTGTCATTACTTTTTATTTATATTATTGTCATAGTAATATTTGTTGTTAGCAGTACAGTATATAACTGTTTCTTTACTGGGGAAGAATATACTATTGAAAATAAAATAGTTGATGCTTGGTATACAGGTGAATCGATTAGGCTTAATCAGGTAGATCATTGGTGGATTACTATTGAATTTGAAGATTGCATTCCAACTATGTATTTTTTTAGGAGTGATAATGTATTTTTTGATAATGGAAAACAGAAAGCAGATAACGCTTGGAAACAGATTGAGCCTTTAATTGGAAGTAATGTTGTTTTAGAGTATTATGTTGAAAGTGATTTGAATGGGTTGAACTATTTTAAGGAGATAATGAATGAACTATAAACTATGGTTAAGATATATTGGTCGTGCTGTTGCTTTTGGTTGTTTACTATCATGGTTAGTTATTTTCAATACTGCATTTTTAATAAGTAATGATCGTACAGTACGGATAACATTAAATGCAAATAAATTAAGTGAGTTTTGGTTTGAATATATATTGTTATTAGTTGCAACGATAGGATGGTTTTATGATTACTATTGTAGAAAACGCTTGGAAGATTCAAAACAAGGTCGAGAGCCGATTAAAGAAGATAAAGAACCAGCTTCCGAATAAAGATACATTACAATGGCGTAGTGGTGATTTCACAGTATACTTATTCTGTTTTGTTGTATCTTTTGGAGTAAGTATATTCATAATATTTAATTATATTACTGATTGGTGGATTCTCCCGACAGGTTTGGGTTTTGTTTTCTTATTTTTGTTTTTTATTTGTAAGAAGGTTGGTATAGAAAAAATTTAATAGTATATAATACATACGTTATAATCCGAGCGTGGATGTTTGGAGATAATTAATTCCATATCGGATTTTGAGTTATACCTATATTTAAAAATTTTTTCGTTGGAGGATTTATAGAGTATGCCTGATGTTTCGTATGAGTCTTTGGAAAGTAAGATTGAAACACAAAAAGGGCAGATTGCGAAAGAAAGAACGATTGGTCAGCGTGGTATTGAATCTTTGAAAAGAGTGCATCCTAGAACACCACCATCAGTTTACTTTGGTCAAAGAAAGCCTCAAATTGAAAGCATTAAAAGCCGTCTCGGTCAACTTAAAGAATCTGAAACTAAATTATCAGAGCAAGAGAGGGTTTTGGCTGAGAAGAAAGCTGAAGGTTGGAAGATACGGGAGAAAGGAGAAGAATTAGAGTTCTATAAAGAGACTCAGGTTTCAGGTGGTCGTAGTAGTAGAGGTGGTGATTATTCTGTTCATGTTACTTATAGAAAAGCATCGGGTGAGGTTGTTACTGTTGGTACTAAGGCAAGTAAACTAAGTGGTTTTGATGCTAGGATTAAACGTGAGTTTGGTGAAGGTTCACAGATTCTTGAAGTTGAAAGTTTAGGTGGAGGCAGACAAGCTAGGACTCCTGAGATGCGGACAACGACAGGCGGTCGCTTTATAATGTGGGAAGCACCACCGATTGTTAAAGAGCCAATTAAGACAGGGAAAGAGATTGTTGGTTATACTGCTTTTTATGAAAAGATTCCTGAAGGTATTGTTAAGAAACGATTACCTACTCCTGCTAAGTTTGCAGAAGCACGGGGATTGCCTAGTGATGTTTTTAAGGAATGGAAAG
>CAYOKY010000033.1:0-9108 GCA_964404695.1 Microcaldota archaeon
AACGGGTCGCCGAACATTTTATAGACTGGAAGATTGAACGCACCTGGCTCAGTCTTGTCCATAGCAAAAACTACAATTGGTTCAGATTGTCTTAACGTAAACTCCATTTCACTACTGCCTGGGCCTAAGCCTTTTATGTTTCCACTGAACGCGTCGCTTAAAATGTCCTGGCCCGCACCGTATAACCCAATCTTTTTCGCAACTTCTGTGCATTTCAGGAACGTGTCCCATGCAAGTTTATGAATCGTCTCGTTGTTTTCGCCTTTTTTATGTGTCATGATAAGTTGCAAATCGTCACCGCATGATGTTACATGATAATCAATAATTGTTTCATTTTGCTTTGCGTTTTCCATTTCATTGTTTGCGGTTTCAATCAAATCTTTGTGCACTGAGCAATGGCCTGGGAATCCGCCAACGTCAGCTTTTATCACGCTTAATGTTATCTTTTTTATTCTGTTATCTTCAATTTCTGTCATAAAAATCCCCTCAATAAATCTTCTATATTTTCAATCTAAATTTTCTTTTTCAAATATTCTTTCATCATTTTCATTTCAAATATACTTTCAAACATCATTTCAAATATCTTACTGCTGCATAACCAACAACGTCATTACAATTGCCAGTCGTTTCACCAGAGTCAATGTATTCTAACAGTTCAGTTTTTTTCAGTCCTTTGATTTTTGAATAGATTGTTAATGTTATGATCGGGCCATGCCCGCATATGCTTACCTTGTTATCTTTTCTGTAATCATCAAACCCGTTCACGTCCTGGTTAATCAAATAACTAATTATTGTTTTATCCTTCTCCTCAGCAGTTTGCCTTGGTTCATAATGTGAAAAATCTGAGCTTGCAATGATTACGATTTTACGGTTAAGCTCATTTTCAACTTTAATTATCGCTTCGGCAAGCCTGCCGGATTTTTCAATTGACTGATTTTTCATGCATATTGGTACAAACTTGACTTTCTGGTTTCGTTTTTTTAATACGTATTGTAATATTGGTAGGATAACTTCAATTGAATGTTCGTTCACATGTGCAGTTTCATCAATACTGCCTATGTTGTCTGCTAGTTTATTACTGAATTCTGTGTCATTGTGCATTAAACCGTACGGGGTAATCCAATCCTGTTTTGAGATTGCAATGTCTTGTCCTATCCCATTATGATTTGGTCCAAGAATTATTACAGTGTCAACGTTGTAATCAATTGAACTTATTGCTTTCATTGAAGTTTGTCCAGAAAAGAAATAACCTGCATGCGGTGAAACTGCGCCATAGGCAGGTTTTGGGACTATAGTTTTACAATTGTTTAAGAATGCATTTAATCCTTTAATTTCTGCAGGATAAAATTGTCCTGCTACGATAGGTTTTCTCATGCGTTCACCCCACTATTGAAAATTTGCTGACATATGCCTGTGCAATTAGGATTATTGATAAAGGCAATATGATTAACACGTTTGCGAGCATTACTATGTACTGTGGGTATATTGGCGAAATTAAAAATACGCCAGTCAATAATGTTGTTATAATGCTCATTGCTATTAATACAAAGATTGTTAATGCCCAATACTTTTTCATAAAACTTATGCTTCTTTTGACTGCATTAAAACTGTTAGTTTCTTCCATTACAATGGCTGAAGGAGCATAAATGAACGGGATCATGACAATTAAATTATATAATGGCATTGCTATGTTTGCAAAACCTGTCGGTTGCAATATGACCTGACCAACCCATAAAATTAAGAGTTGGATTATGTATATCCAAAATAATCTTAACGCGTATGTATGGGTTGATTTTAACATTTCTTTAGGTATGTTTAACATCGTTCTTCTTGACTTGATAAGTAGATTAATGTTAACTACACTGAATGAAATTAAGTATGTTGCGATTATGACTCCTGTCCCGATGATAGTTAACATTAACGGTGTCAGTTCCGGTAAACTGTTAAACCTAAGATAAATTGAACCTAATGTTGTATATGTCGGTATGCGGGCAAAGAACGGAATAAAGAATGCTAACAGGAAAATTAATCCAAATCCTATTATCCAGTGCAAGTTCCCCATATAAGTGTTTAATGTATATTTAAGGATCTTGTTTACCTCTTTAGCTTGTAGCATATTTTATTATAAGTAATATTGATTTAAATTCTTTTCTAATGGCTTTCTGGTAGTTTAATCCATTTTTTCATGGTTTTTTTAGTTTCGTCTTAGGTATCTTCTTAGTTTCTTCTCATGATGTCTTCTTAGTTTCTTTTTATGTAAAACTTGTTATGTTTATAGTTTTCCAATATCCTTAAACTGGGGAAATACATCGGGTCTGGTAAATTGTCAAGTTCAAACCAGTGCCATTCAACGATTTTATCAGGTTCCATTACTTTTGCTTCGCCTTCAAATTCATCACAGAATAAGCCAATTGTTACGAAATGTGCAGTTTCAACCTGATCATTGTTTATGCATATGACTTTTGGATTATTGATTATGATCCCGCATTCCTCTAAAGTTTCACGTACAATTCCATCCTCAAAACTTTCGCCAAAGTCAAGTTTGCCTCCTGGCATGGTCCATCTTCCTGCCCCTTGCAATAAACTGGTGGCTTTTTCCGGGTCGCCGTGACGTTTGCCCAGCAGAACTTTGCCTTCCTTAAGGATAAAAACCCCTACTCCTACGCCTATTTTATTTTCCATGAAGATTTTATTTGGGTTTATGTTTAAAAATTGTGCATACAGCAGTGATGCCATACTTGTTTTGAACTTTGATAAAAAGGGTATCAAGAATTATGTTGGCGGTAATACTTTGATGGAGATTGCGTTTGCCCATGTTAATAATAAAAAAATATATTTACTCAATCCTGTCCCTGACCTGTCGTACAACGATGAAATTCTTGCAATGTACGATGTAATTTTGAATGGTGATCTGACCAAGATTGAATAAGTGTATTACTCAGTAGTCAAAAATTTCCACCATGGTTTATTGGATTGAATGACTTCACCGTTTTCTGCATCGATTTGAGTTTGCATATCCACTTGCATTTGAAACATACCTAAGAATTTTCTTTGCTGTTGAACATTAAATTCATAAGCTAATTTTTGTTGGTTGCCTTGCCCGACTTCTTTCAATTCAATTTCACAATTGTTTTCAGTGGAGCATACTTTGAGTTCCAATGCCTGTATTGCTGTTTCTGATGCAGTGCTTGGCATTACTTTTATTTCAGATGTTTGTCCGTTGCTCATTTTAATTTTAAACTTGGTTTGGTTTTGCGCATGCTCCTGTGTTATATTAAGAGATGTTTCTGCGGAAACGTTGCCCGATTGAATCTTCGTTTTATTATTATTTTGTTTGTGGATTTGCATTTGATTATGATGTTGATTTGAAATGTTATTTTGTTGATTAGATAAGTTTTGATTGTTTCCATTGCTTTGGCCGTTTCCCTGGTTTGATAGGTTTTGATTGCTTATGTTATTTTGCGCCTGATTGGTTAAGTTGTCCTGATATTGATTGCTTACATTGTTCATATTTTGGTTTGATGGGTTCATATTATCATTTTGATTGTTTCCATTGCTTTGGCCGTTTCCCTGGTTATCTAGGTCCATTGTTTTCATTTGAATATTTTGTCCCTGGGCTAAAACTAGTGAACAGAATACCAATATTAATATCATACTTAATTTTAATTTCATAATAATCCCTCTTTATTTATTCATTTCCTTATTTATTATATTCATCTACTTCTTTAAGCACCTTTTAAAAACTTTTGTTCATAATTATATTCTAACAATTAAATTTTAAACTAGTTTATGCCGTGGTAGCTCAGCTTGGGAGAGCACTCCGCTGAAGACGGAGGTGTCGCCGGTTCAAATCCGGCTCGCGGCATATTTCAAAATGACTTTATTCTGACAAATCCTTGAAATCATTGTTTTATCCAAACATTTATATTCTAAACTTTCGTTCTAGAAAATATGCATAAAATTGCTAAAGAGCCGGAAAATATTGAAATTAAAGAGCGTGAGCTAAAAAAGCCAGATATATCTATTATGGGTGCTCTTAAACATATTGAGTTTTCTCCGGGTATTGAACAGACAATAATCGCATCAACCAGTTCTTCACAGTATCTTAACACTGAGGTAGTTGAAGACATTTTAAAGGTTGAAGATAAGGTTTATGATATCCCGCAAAGTGAAACAGTTACAACCTTTAATTTTAAGAACTTTGTAAGCAGGATTAAAGAACGCATGATACAATTATTTCTGGCGTTCCTTCCTTTAAAGAAAAAGGGCAAGTTCAGAAAAGATAACATTGATTCTCATTCTAAGAAAGCTCTTGTTCAGTTTCAACATTTAGCATCTTTGTATGCAATGTATTGTCACAGTGAAGAAGAAATGATCGCGTTTGAAATGACTTTTGATAAGATTTATTATGATTTGGTGACCCATTCAAAAAATAACGGTTACGACGAAACATTTTTTAAAAATAAAATGAAAAAGTTTGTTTCAGTGTTTGAACCATAAATCCCGAGTTTGTGGAAGTGGTCATGTGAACTACAAACAACATTTCATTATCGGTTTTCTGGCAGGATTATGTTTGTCCTATGTTTCAAACTTTTCATTGTTTTATATCTTGTTCTGGTCATTATTGACCGGGTTATCAGCATTGATACCTGACCTTGACCATCATAACAGTAAGGGCACACAATTTTTGCAGATGGGCGTGATTTTATTTGCGTTATTATTGTCATGGCAATTGTTTTCAGACATTTTGCAAATCATTGGCAGTACTGTAATCATATATCTGGTTTTCATTTTCATTTACAAGATTTTAAAACCAAGACATCGCGGGATAACGCACACTATTCTTGCAACGTTACTTGTTTTGATAATTTCAATGTTTGTATTTTCCTTTACTTTGCCCCAAGTTTTGTTTATCCCTTTAGGATATTTTTCCCATTTGATTGCTGACGGTGTTTTGAAGATTAAGTAATTTTGAAGATTAAGTAATTTTGAAGATTAAGTAATCTAGATTAACTAATTTAAGACTTAAATTTCGTTTTTTTATTATATGCCTCTCATGGCTTTATATTCATTATATAGAATGTCAACCAATTTATCTGACAGTAATAATATTACTGTAATAATGATTAGTATCGCCCAGTCATTTATGTTAAGTGGCATAACATTGAACCATGCCTGGGTTTGAGGGACATATAGAATTATTATGTGTAATGCTAATACCATGGCCAGGCTTATTACTATCCATTTATTATTAAACAAAGGCTGTCCAAATTCTTTTCTTACTGAGAAAATTCTTACTGATTCAAACATGACCAATGCAGTAAAAATCATGGTTTGCAAATATACAACGTCATTTTTTGCAAAGTTAACAATGAACATAAGCAATGCAGTCATCAGCACACTTATGGTAACGATCTTTTCCTTCATTTTACTGGTGATTATGTTAGATTTTTTTCCTTCGGGTTTTCTTAACATTATGTTTTTTGCAGGAGGGTCTAACGATAACGCTATGGCTGGTGGTCCGTCAGTGACAAGATTAATCCATAACAATTGGACGGCAGTTAAAGGAAGGGGGTAGCCAAATATAGTTGCCAATGATACCACACCAATCTCTGCTAGGTTAGACGTTAACAAATATAATACGAATTTTCTGATATTGTCCATTATGCCTCTGCCCACTTCAATCGCGTTTAATATTGTTTGGAAATGTGTTTCCAGTAATATCATCTGCGCACCGGCCTTGGCAACGTCAGTGCCTTCAGCAACAGCAATGCCCATGCTGGCTTTCTTCAGAGCGGGAGCATCATTAACACCGTCACCAGTCATTGCAGTTGTGTAACCTTTATTTTCAAAGTATTCTATGATTTGAATCTTCTGGTTGGGTGTAACTCTTGCAAACACGTCGGCCTCTTCAATCAATGGAGATTTTTTCTTTATCAGTTTGCTTAAGTTCTTGCCTTCAACGACTTTACAGTTGTCGGAAAGACCAATCATCTCACCAATGGCCTTTGCGGTCAAGGCATGGTCGCCTGTAATGATCTTAACTTTTATGCCTGCATTGTGCGCTTCCTTAACTGCTTGTGCTACACTTTCCCTGGGCGGGTCAATCATGCCCGTTAATCCAATAAAAATCATGTTTTTTTCTTTAACCTGTTCCTTCTTTGTTTGTGCAGTGTCGCGGTATGCGAATGCTAAAACTCTTAATGCATCTGTCATCATGGTTTTAGAATTGTCTAACATTGTTTGTTTCATTTCTTTTGTAAACGTTTTTACCTGTCCTTTTACAAGTATACGGTCGCAGCTACTAATCATTTTTTCAGGAGCGCCCTTAGTATACTGTTTATCGCTTAGAACTGTCATCATTTTCCTTTCGGATGTAAATTCAATTGTTTTTTTACGGTGATGGTTGGGTAGAATTGTTGAGAACTGTTTCATATATTTTTCTGCCATTACTAATAATGCGATTTCTGTAGGGTCTCCTGAATAATTTTTCCTGTGTTCTGAGTCGTTGCAGATGAATGCGCATTCAACAAGTTTTTTCAAATCCTTTTGATTTGCATTGCCTGAAAATGTTCCGTTTGTCGTGTAACCTATCCCATTAATGTCTATCCGTCCTGTTGCCATCCATATTTCTGTTACAGTCATTTCATTCTTGGTTATGGTGCCCGTTTTATCTAAAAACGCCATGTCTATACTTCCAAGGGTTTCAATTGACGGCATTTTTCGTATAAGGGCCTTTTTTTCTGCAATCTTTTTTATGCCCAATGCTAATGTTATAGTTACTACAACTGGCAGGCCTTCTGGTATAGCGGCCACCCCTAAACTTACAGCTATTTTAAACATTGTAAGGAGTTCATGCCCGTTCAATAAACCGATAATGAATACGAGTATTATGATTGCACTGATTATCATGCTTAGATAAGTTGAAAGTCGTTTCAATTTTTCTATCAATGGTATTTTTGTATCGGTTTCTTGCATCTTCTTTGCGATTTGCCCGATCTCAGTATGATTGCCCGTTGCAGTTACGATTGCATAGGCCTTGCCTTTGGTTACAGTTGTTCCTGAGAAAACCATGTTTTTTGCGTTTGTTACAAGTTTTGCGTCAATTGGAGTTTCAATCTTTTCAACCTGCGTGCTTTCACCTGTTAATATTGATTCCAAAACGTAAAAATTGTGGCATTCAATTATCCTTGCATCTGCCGGGATAATGTCTCCTGCTTCCAAAAGTATAATGTCTCCAGGCACAACATCATTTGAGGTTATGTTTTCGATTTTGTTTTGACGTAAAACTTTAGCTCGCGGGCTTGCCATTTTTTGTAATGATTCAATAATCTTTTCTGCGCTGTATTCCTGGCGGAAACCGATGATTGCATTGAATAAAACAATGATTATAATTAAAATCATGTCAATTTGTTCGCCTGCTATATAACTTATAATTCCTGCAAAAATCAAAACCAGTATTAATGGGCTAGTGAATTGTGAAACTAGAATCTTAAGCCAGTTTAAATGTTCAATTTTTTTTATTTCGTTACTGCCAAAAATCTCCAACCTTTTATTTGCCTCGTTGTTTGATATTCCTTGTTTGTTTGTGTTTAACTCTTTCATGATCTTGGTTTTAGGGAGGTTAACGTATTGGTTAAAGGTTTGGTTCGCGAACTCTTTCATGATTTGTTCATAAATGTTTAATTTATAAGTTTTACTTACTTAATATTTATAACATAAAATATTGAAATATCTTATATTATTATATTATTGTATGGTGGTTTTTTGAACAGTGAATTATATGAAAAGCTTGACAGCGGTTGGCGGACAACATGCAAACTTGTCCTGGGTCAGGACATTGGTGAGCTTAAAGATTATGAAAAATGGTTATTGAAGAATGTTCATAAGCCTGCAATACAAAAATCGTTGGTTTCTGGTAAGCAAATTTTATCTTGTGATAAATATCCGCGCGTAATTGGTGAGGATGAAGTTGAACAATTGAAAAACAAGATTGCTGACAATGTTGAAGATGCAACTTCTATACAGGATTTAATGACCCATGTTAAACCTTTGGCAGTTTACGTTGGCAACAGATCTTCGGGTAGTATCCTGAACGCTGAGTTGTGTGATTATTATACTAATTCTCGACACATTTACTATTCCAGTTATGTAATTTATTCAAAGTATGTGGCTTATTCTTATGACATTAATGATTGTGAAAATGTTTATGGTATAAGTGAAAACAGGGCTTCAACTTTTCATATTTCAAGTTATGCATGTTATGAAACTTCAGTATGTTTTGAATCTTTGTATGGGATAAATAGTTCAAACGTTATGTTTAGTCAGAACTGTGAAAATATAAGGCATGCTTTATTTTGTTTTAATGCTCAGAGTTTAAGTTACGCGGTCGGGAACATTGAAGTTGGAAAGAAAAGGTATGAACAAGTTAAGAAAATGGTTCTTGACCAGGTTGTAGATGAATTGCTTGAAACTAAAAATTTAAAGATGAGCATACTTGATCCTAAAAGTTTGGAGGTGGTCTAATGAACATTGAAGAATCCTGGAAAACCACCTGCCGTTTGGTTTTGGGCAAAGAATTGAAAGGTTCAGTTCATGATTACAGTGATTGGCTAAGTAAAGGGTTACGTATTCCTGGATTTCAAAAGTCAATGATTTCTGGCAAGTTGACCCGTGCTTTTGTTAAAGGGTCGCAGGTGATTGACAACAGTGAACTTGAGTTTCAGAAAAAAGCTGATGTTACTGAACTTAATGAAGTTAAAGACGTTCAATCCTTGTTAAAAGTAGTTTCGCCTATTTTGACTTATACTGGTAATATACTGAGGGGGGAATGTGTTAATGTTGAGAATACATTATCCTGCAAGAATGTTGACACGGTTGTGAATTCATATACTATTTACCTTTGTAAATATGTAGCATATTGCAGTGCTGTTAGGTATAGTGAACATATGTTTGGTTCAGGTTCATGCCAACCAGATTGTAAGTTGTGTATTCATGCTCATAATTCTATTAAAGTTTCAAATGTCTTTGAAGTTGACTGGTGTCAGAATAGCCATGATCTTATGTTTTGTCACAATTGCAGGAATGTTAGCCATGGCCTGTTTTGTT
>CAYOKY010000034.1:0-8991 GCA_964404695.1 Microcaldota archaeon
TTTTGAGCATGATGTTCCAACTATCTCTAAAATAACATATGTAAGGTCTCCATATATTCTTATGGTTAAAGATTTATTTAACCGCAATCCTGGTTTTGAGAATAATCCTGGTTTTGAGGATATTTATATTGATGCTGTTTGTGAACACGTGAGAAATTTAAACCCGGACAAACATTTGATTTCTGCATATATGCGTTTAGGGGGTATGTTGCCCGATAAAGTTCAGAAAGTGCTTGACACCTGTTTTTTTTATAAAGTTGTTTTAAGAACCGTTGGAACATACCCATCTTTGCCTGAAGGGTTTGTTCAACCGAATGTCAATCTTGATGAGTTTGGATATATCCCTACTTTAGTTAAGGTTTCAACACTGCTGGGGTTTGGTACTGAAACGTTTAAAGGAGATAAAAATACAAAAGGATTGTTTGTCCACAACCCTGATTTTAAGAGGCAATTGAAAAAGAAAATAAAAAGTAAAGTTCAAACTTTGTCTGAAGAAGAGTTTATGTCTTCAGCTCCTTATAATTATTATCGGTTGGAAGAGCAGGACTTGGATTTGCTTGATCATGGGATTTTTGAATATTGTTTGAATACAATTAGAAAATATAATCCAAAGAAGCATGGGAACATTTCTATGAATTATCTTTATCTAAATGTTGACCATTTTGTGTGCATTAGGACAATTTTAAAACGACATAGGGATTGGATACCTGAGTTTATTGATGTTCTTAATTCTAAAACAGAGAACAAATATTTACTTGACGATTTCATAGATTATTTTGCACAAAAAAATGATTTGACGTTATATAATACTTTTACAGATGCTGATGTTGATAAAAAAATGGAAATTCTTTTGGAAATTGTTGAAAATATGCATGAAATCCCAAGCCCTTATGCAATTTCAAGGGTGCTTAATTGTTTTGTTAAAAAATTGTTTGAAAAGGCAAGTTTTGATAATCCTGGTAGTTCAGGTTTTTTTGCTGAACATCCTGAGCTTTTGGAAATATTCAGGCAGTCGGTTTTTGAACGTGTTGAATCTCTACCAGAAAATGAATTTATTGATTCTTATCTTTGCAATGCGGGAACTATAGCCGATAAAAATCTTAAAAGGGCTTGTGAAGACAGAGTGTACAGAATCTTTGTTAATAGGATGGATAAATACCCGGGCGTTCCATTTGGTAATGAATTTTATGATTTTGCCGGTTTTGACAGTCGTATGTTTCTAGATATTATTCCTTCAAATGGCAAGCCAAAGGGAATATTTGTTTACAATTCTGATTTGGAAACTGATTTTTATCGTTTGTCCCGTGATCATATACTTAATTTGTCTGAAAACGAGATTAAAGGTTTCTCAACCAAGATATTACCCCGTTTGCCTGTTCCGATGTTTGAAGCTTTTGATGAACAGATATATAATAGAATTATGGACTCCTTTGATCCTGATTCGTATAAAAAGTTTTCTTTGTCTGCTTTTGTTCAAGGCACTATATTTTCAAAACAGATATTGTTTGAACTTGGAAATAGACGTTTGAACCAGGGGTTTTTTGCCCGTCATCCAGAATTGATATTTGAGTTAATTGATAACTGTGAAGGAGAGGGCATAGAATTTAATAACAAAACATGGGATGTTTTAAATTCATATATTCCTGCGTGCAAGGATAATTTTTTGTTGTATGTATATTCCCGTAAACTGTTGAAAGATTATTCTGAATTTTTTGACGGCCAAAAAGTTTTGGAGATTGTTGACAGTTTTTCAAAACTGCCGTTTATTCTTAATATAGAAAATGAAGGACTTGAGGATTTGACATCAGATATCCTAAGTTTGAAAATGTCAGATATTTTTGACAGGAATTATACTCCCTATCAAGAATATAAGTTTTCAACAGTTTTTGCCCCGACGTTATTCATGGATAAATATGATAAAACCGGTGCCGGTTTGTGCCAGATAACTAAATGGCTTAATGTTGGTGGTCGTTTGATTATCACTTTACCAGTATCTTTGGGGCTTTCAGAAAAGTTTACGCAACTGCTTGATTCTTATGGGTTTGATATTAAAGATTCATCGTATTTGTTGGATTATAAGGATGAATTAAATATTCGTCATAAATATAACCTAAATCCTTCATTTGAATTAAACTGCAAAGTTTTAGTTCTTGAAAAAATTAGAGAATTAAATAGCAGGGTAATGAAGAAGCTAAATAAGAAAAGTAGGGATCAATTTTTTATGTGCTCCAATGAAATTGAAGGGTTGAAAGAGTTTGCTTCAATATTTGGCATTGAGTACCTTCCTAATATTGAGGTTTCAAAAAATCTTGGTTCACTTATTATTTCACACAATCCGCTTAAAGATGATGATTTTACTCCTAATATTAAACTTATGTTTGATTCTATTGAAAGAGGTTCACTACAGCCATGTGAGGGCCTATATTTCATTTATCATCTTATACAGTATACTCTAGGCAGAAAACCGTTGAACAATCATATTAGTGACCGTTCACATTCTTTGAGTTTAAAACATAGAGCAATTTGTATTAATGCCCTTACCAAATTGAAAAAGATGATTATTGATCCAAAAGTTGAAAAAGGTCCATACAGTATGAGTGATACTGGATATTGGATTGATTTTACAAGGGTTCTAAATAAAATGTATTTTAAATATATGAACAATGGGTCAAAAATTAATTCTAATGAAACGCGCATAGAATTCTTTAGGCTTATGGCAGATTTGACAAAACAATTGTTGCTTGGAAGATGTTCACATTCGCAATTGCGCGTTTTATCTGCTAAGTCACAACCATACAAAGATTTCCCTATCATTGACCAGAAAAATGATTCTAACACGAAATTAGTTAACCAAATTGAACCTAATAAACAAAGGATTAAGTAGATTATTTATTATAATTCCAATATTTTTATAATTCAATTATCTTTTTGCCGTGGTTTAATGGCACGATTTTCTTTTTTGCGTTATCAAATTCAATTTTGTTTTCCTGGCCGTTTGTTAACATGTGCATAAAAACAGCAAGTGCCGCAACTTCTGAATGCGGTTGATTTCCAACGCCCACGTTGTAATCTGCTTCATGGTAAATTTCAATTGGCACTTTCTCACCGCCTACAATTATTAAGACATTTTTGTTTTTATTGTTTGATAATTTTTCAATCACATCGTTCGCTTTGAGCCCGTACATTGTCATGTGGCATATTACATAACCTTTGTCTTTTTTTTCGTTGATAATTTTTTTCCAACTGTCAATGTGAATAACTTCAAATTTCCCCCCCCATTTTTCATTGACTTTGGCAATTGAGTTTTCCATTTTTGAATCTTTCTGACCCGTATAATACAACCTGTCAGCGCCAAATGCCCTGGCTGTCAAACTAACGTGTGTGCTCATTCTATAATCTCTTACTGCACGGTGTGACAGTCGTAATATTTCAATCATGTTTTCACATTCCATGTGCTTAAAATTTATTATTCAATAATTATGCCTGGTTTTAATGGGCCTGAAAAGGCAGCTTTGGTTTTATGTTCATTGTTTGCATCTTCCTCTTTGTTAATGTTAATCTTGGCGTTAAACCTTTGTTCAATAAACGTTTTTGCATTTTCTAATATGTTTAACTCTTCAGTTTCAAACGCTTTTTTTGGTAATGATTTATAATCAGCTATTTTTTTTGTTAGACCTTTGATAAACTTGGCTTGGATAGTTTTGTCTACTCCATATTCTTTTTGCATTAATGTAGGAATAACTGTTTTCATGTCAATTTCCATCCCATCTTTCACAACCTTTTTCTTCCAGTTTGAACAGGTGTAAATACTAATTTTTTTAGGTTCAATTTTTACAACTTTAATTATCTTAGATATGTCTTCAACTACATTTCTAACATATTCCTCTGGGTCATATTCTGGTTTACTTATCATACTTTTGGATTCTATTGTTGTTTGTTTTGTTTTCAGTTCAATTATGTTAAGTAAACTGGTTGAAACAAGACCTTTTAGTTTAAGTGTTTCATGCCACATTTCCTCGCAGATGTGAGGTGTCATGGGCGTCCATATTTGAACCAATACCTTTGCAGTTTCATGCAATAAACCATGGTTGGATCCACCCCTTTTTATGTACCACTCTACATCGTTGGGCAATAAATAGAATGCATGGTCACTGGCTTTTTTAATGTCATAATCTTTCATTGCTTTTGAATATTCTGATAAATGATACTCAGTTCTTTTGGTTAACCAATTGTCAATGTATTTATCTTTAACATTTTCCTTTTCATTACTAACCATTTTTTTAATCATGGATTCTAATTGTCTGATTCGATTTCTATAATTTTCAATCACTTCATTATCTAGAGCCATGTCACTGAACGGCGATGCAATGTTTGCGTAGAATAATCGCATTACGTCTGCCCCATATTTTTTAATCATTTTTGGAACAGGTTCAGCGCCTCCTTTACTTTTTGAAACTTTCACACCACCCTTGGATGTTACCCATCCATGTACAAAAATGCCCTTTGGCCATTTGTTCTTAGGAAGAATTGCAACATGACTTTTTAGGAAAGGTGGAAAATGTACAGTTTTGTGTTCTTTACCTCCCAAATTCAAATCTAACGGGTACCAATAATCTACTGATTGTTTAATATTTTCAATTAATTCTTTTTTCATGCCGTTTTCTTTTGCAACTTGTTCTTCGTTTCCTTTCCCAAGGCAAACATAGTCAAAGAACTTGGGAGTTAACTGTTCATGTGTAAACTCTTTTTGAAAGTTGGATATAATAAAAAATAAAGGATACATAGTGGAATCAGATATAGCTTCAATAATATACCTTTTATCCTGTGGTAATTGTGTCCCCATCCAACGCCCCATTCTTGCGCATGGCCTTTCTTTAAACCATTCTAATGCTTCTGGGAAATATTCATAATAATCGTCAGGTTTTATTTTCATTGATTTTGCATGTTTTACTGCATCTTTGTTGAGCCATTCTTTGCTATAATCAATGAACCATTGGTGGTCAAACTTTTGAATGTAAACGTTGCCACCGCATCTGCAGGTTACTTCTTCACTTAATTCATAATATTTGTCTGCCTTGCCTTCGCCAATCAATTTATCTTTGATTTTATCTTTTGCTTCTTCAACTTTCATTCCTTTGAATGGTCCGCTGATCATTATGCCTTTATAAAAACCGGCTTTGTAAACTTCTTTCTTAGCTTTTTCAATCCTTGGGTCTGAACTGGTTTTGATGCCCATTTTATTGCATATGTCAACTGCAGGCATGTCAGCCATTCCTTCAGTTTTAATAATCGCTACAGGTTCAATATCCTTAATGATATCACAAATCCCCCATTTTTCACAGTTGGTTTTAGCTTCAAGCAGGGCAACATAATCATGTGGTGCATCTGATGGGACTGAGGTTACTATGGCGGTTCCTATCCTCGGGTCAATGAATTCACCTGGCAATATAGGTATGTTTTTATTTAATCCAGGGGCCATGACAAGTTTCCCAATAAGTTCATTACTGTTTACAGTTTTAATTATTTCAATGTCTTTTTGATATTTGAATTTGTCAACAAATTCCTTATTTGCAATCCATATTTCCTCTTTCTCTTTATTGCTTTGGATACTTTTGTTGTCCGTATCTTTTACTTTAAATAATACATAATCACTATCTGGAGTGATCCATAAGTTAGTTTGCCCGTAAACTGTTTCAGGTCTTAATGTAGCGGTTACAAGGTAAACGCTTTTATTATTAAGTTCAGTTTTGAATTTCAATAGTGTGTACTCATTTTTTTCTGCATGCCCGCCCTTGGAAATGTCGGATTCTGACGGGTCAACTGCTACTGGTCCGCAGTTTTCACAAACAGTTGCATAATATTCTCCCTGGCTTAACAACCCTTTTTCTTCCAGTTTTAGGAATTGCCAGGTTATGAATTTTTTATAAATAGGATTGAGAGTAGTGAGAAACGGTTTATCATTAATTAGCATGCCAAAGGATTTGTAATCCTGTAAATATCTCTCTGCGAAAAGGTTAATGAATTGGTCTGGGTCTTTCATTTGATTAATTTGTTTATCTGTTAACCCATTTTGTTTCAGGTAACTGATATATTTCTCATCACCTTTTGCAATCTCCTGCGCTTTGGCTATTGCTCCATTACCTGTGGCATGTATTCCTGTCGGAAAAAAAACATTGTACCCTATTAATTTGTGAAACCGGATAATGACATCAGAATATGAAAAACCTCTCATGTGTCCTGTGTGCAAAAAACCTGTTGGGTATGGATATGCAAACACCATGTAAAACTTTTTTTGATCGTTGTTTGGTTCAGTGTGTGCAATATTATCTTTTGCCCATACATCCTGCCATTTCTTTTCAATGTCTTGATTTTCTTGCATAATTTCACCATGTTGAAGTTAATTGGGAGCAGGGTATTCAACTACTCCGTCCGGTGCGATTGCGTTTCTCTTGTAAACCAATACTCCGCCGTTGTCATAAACCAATTGGAAACCGTCAACTTGTTTCAGGAAGAATGCTTTGTACATATTGGAATTATAAAATTCAGTAGTTCTAGCTTCCCATCCTGAAGTTGCAGTATTGTTCACGATCCAAAGTGAATCTTTTACAAACATTAACCAGTAAACATTAATTGTTCTTCCTGTGCTACTGTCTGTTCGTGTTCCCTGTGGAACCATTATTGCTCTGAGCAGTTTCAGGCCGTCACCATCTGTTTCGTTTAATTTATATAATGCTGAAATTTCCTGGACATTATTATTGTAAACGATTTCAGTTGTACCTAAACAGTATTTTTTGCTTGTAACCCGTGACCCCTGTTCAAACCCGTTATCCATTGTTTTAACTGCGTCAGTCCCGTAAACAACTGTTCCTGTTTTCCCGGGTGCATATTCGCATTGGTTACCGTTTTCTGAGACGAATACTTCTTCCCATAAATTGTTTTGTTCACAATATGATTCTTGTGGTCCGTGCAATTCATTTGTTTTTCCAATGTGTGCACACCCTAAATAATCCAGGGCACCGTATTTGCCACCCATATTGCTTGCTCCGCCTATGAGGTCAACGTCAAACAACGCATAGTCAGAATCAAAATAATCCATATATTCCCAGAGTTCTCTTTCGTTGCCATGTAGATATGCATAAGCTGTCATTTCAATCATCTGGTTTGAAGTGTGTTCATTTCTCAATACAGTTTTTCTGTCCCCGAAATAATTAGTCCAGTGTCCATAATCCCACCATGATGTGATTCTTGCGTTTGCAGGAGTGTTTTCCTTCATCCAATCGTAAACATCAATCCAATAACTCTGTATTCTTGAACATCTTAAATATGAATTTTGTATGTTTATAGGGATATCTCCGTTGCCGTTTACTATCAAATCCCTTGGGGTTATTGAATATACGCATGCTGTTTGACTGTACTGCTCGTTTACAGTCATGTTCGGGAGGGGGTTTGCATATTCACAAAGTATACCTTTTTCGTTACATAAATCCTTGAACATTTGTGAATTTTGTATCGGGTTTTCTGAATATCTTGGCATTAACGAGCTTCCAACCATGACTGAACTTAAACTTGTGAGTGATGCGCCGATTGCAATAACTAAAACAATTGTTATTAATATTGTTTTAATTGTAACGTTTGCGATCATATCATTTTCTGTGTTTAATACATGTTTGAAGCCTTTACCTATGGCTCCTGCAGGTATGGCCATTGCCATTGTCACGGCGATTGAAGCATAAACCATGAATTTAAGCTTGTTAAATCCTATGTAAATGACGGGTAACATGAAAACCATCATCAAAAGAGGTATAGATATATCTTTTTCTTTCCCTGTGCTAATCCTGTAAACTAGTTCTACGATTACTGAAAGTATTGATAAAAATATGAATGTCATTACTAAACTGCTTTGCTTGTTTAAGCTTGGTATTAATTCAGCAATGCTTATCAGTCCACTGTTTTCAGGGAGACCCTCAGCTAACGTTGGTGTTTGCTGGATTAAGTTTGGCAAATCAAAGAGAATAGCAACTATATAATTTAATAGTCCAAAGGTTATATTGAGGAAGATTGTAGGAATAATATTAATAATTTCAAGGATACCTAAAGGTGTGCTTATTGTGCCTAACCATTGTGTTAAATTCTTGCCTGTTAATCCATGTTCCTGAATGGTCCTTGCCAAGGGACTAGTGTATGTTGCACCGGATAAGTAACTTCCAAGTGGGCCTTTAATAGGTTGTGAATAAGGGGTAATAAAGAAGACCAGTCCTAATATGATTATTATGGCTATGACTCCTATTTTGGGCAGCATATTTTTGAATGTTGAAAGATTTTTGATATAATTTAATGCTATGGCTACGACTAATGCGCCGGCTATTAATATGATTTTACTGCCTAGTAAAAATCCTAAATCTATCGCTTCTGTTCTGTACGTTGTCATTATAAGATCGTTAAATATTATTGCCCCTAATATTGGCAGGTTCCATTTAACTAATGTTATAATGTCTTTATTAGAAATGAAGTTTAGTGTGCTTTGAATAATGATATAGGTTGCAACTACCATTCCAAATAATCCAAGAGATGTTGCTCCCCATCCTATGATTAATATGCTGAATATCGCAAGAATAGCATATTCTATCCTTTTTCGTTTAATCATCAATGCGTATAATGCTAATGCTAACACTATGCCCATCAATGCCAATGGCTGTGCCTCCATAGTTCCGGAGAACATTTTGCTTGTTAAACTTGGTATTGCATAGATAAATATCCCTGCAATGACTCCTAACCAGTGTCCATATTCCTCTTTGATCAATAAATATATTGCAAATGCCAACAGCATTGAAGCTATTGGTGGGTATAATGAAGTTACGGTTGAATATAAATATCTTTCAAATGTTCCTCCGTTGGTATAATAAGTATACCAGTGTGCGTCCATATAACTTAACAAAGTTCCCCAACCTCTATGTGTAGGATTAACTTCTGGGTACCATGCACTGTCATCAT
>CAYOKY010000035.1:0-8985 GCA_964404695.1 Microcaldota archaeon
GGCTTAAGTTTGAAGGGATTGCACCAACGCTTGTGCCAGACCGTGAAATTATAGAAGTGATTTCCAATGAAATTGCAATGCAAGACTTTGACAAAGTTATTGTTCCTACTGAGCTTTTTGATAAATTCCGTGCTTATAAATCTTTTAGAAACTCAGAGAATTATTCTGTTATCCGGAGTTCTGTTGAATTTTCCGAAACGTTTTCTAAACTGGGTTTCAGGGCACTGCTTAATTATGCGTTTATGCATAATGATGATTATATCTATCAATTGGTTGATCATTTTTCATTAGGTTTTGATTCCCATGGCGATTCTATTTTAGAAAAATTTAAATTGGATTGGGAAGAATCCATATCCTTATCTTTGCAAAGGTCAAATTTAAAGTTGGAGTCAGATTTCACGAAAAGTTCCCTGGAAAGGGAAAGCTACGATTTCTATCTTCATCAAATATTCCAAGATTATGCTTTCTTTGGCGGTATGCAGATAACTGATAGTGTACTCAAAATGCATGCCCAAGGAACAATCTGGGATATGCACCAGAAACTCAGGGTCTTCTCAGAATTGTTTAATGATGAAGTTGTATACATAACAAATCTTGCTGATGCCGAATTTGATAGGCTTGAATCTATTGATTTCGGGAAAGAGATAATTGATGGGCTGGTTGCACAAATGCAGGATCCTCACAAGTTTGTTCATGTAGATTTCCGGGACATTGAAATAGAAGATCACAAGTTTGTGCATGTAGATATCCGTGAAATTGAACTAGAATAATATTGAAAAGAAAGAATAAATAAAAAAGGGAAATATAAAAAATTAGAATTTAACTTTAATATTTTGTTTTTCCTGTTCATTTATTTCAAACAGTTCCCTTTCTTTGAACCCCATTGGCCCGGCAATTAAATTATAAGGTATTTTCTGAACTCTGATGTTATATTCAGTTGCAATGTCGTTATAGAATTGTCTGGCATATGCAATCTTGTCTTCAGTTTTTTCAAGCTGGTTTTGCAGGTCCATAAAGTTAGCATTAGCTTTAAGTTGCGGGTAATTCTCTACTACTGCAAATAAACTTTTTAATGCACCTTGCAACATGTTTTCTGCTTTTGCTTTTTCCTTAGGTGTGCTAGCGTTTTGCCATGCACTTCTTGCTTTTGTGATGTCTGTTAATGTTATCTTTTCATGTTTTGCATAGCCTTTGATTGTTTCAATCAGGTTGGGTATTAAATCAAATCTTCTTTTGAGTTGTACATTAATCTGTGCCCATGCATTGTCTCCTCTTTCTCTAAGATTTATTAATGAATTGTAAATGAAAGTTACTACTCCTAGAATGAGAACGATCCCAATAAATATTATGATTCCTACGCATATAAGTATTTCATAAACCATTATATCACCACTTTTATATTTGATTTTCTCTTTAAAACATTTTCTATATTTTATCAATTTTTTTAAATAGGACTAACTTTATAATATCTTCTTTTGATATCCTTTTTATGCATCAAGTTATTGTAATGCGTTCCGACTTAAAAATGGGCAAGGGCAAGATTGCAGCCCAGGCAGGTCATGCTGTGGTTTCCTCCATGCTTAAAACTGAGAAGGTTGCCCCTCAGGTAGTAAAACAATGGCTTGAACAAGGTCAAAAAAAGGTTGTTCTTAAGGTTGGTTCAGAAAAAGAATTGATAACTTTATTTTCCCAGGTTTCCAAAACCATTCCTTGCTCTTTAATCCGTGATGCAGGGCATACTCAGGTTGATCCTGGTACTATTACGTGCTTTGGCACAGGGCCATGGTATTCAGATGATTTAAATCTATTAATGGATCATCTAAAATTGTTGTAGTTTGTGTGTGTGTTTTTTCATCTTTTTTCTTTCCCATACCTAATCCTTTACTTTTTTCTGTCCATCTCCATAATTCAGGTCTTGTGTTCATTGTTGAATTCACAATCATTATAGTTGATTGTAGGTCTATCTCATAGATTATTTTTTCGCATAATGTTCTCATTTTAGGATTTTCTGCTTTTGTTAAATCATATATTGTTCTGATGTCATCATCTTTTTCATGTTCTAACATATGTTTTGCAATAACACAAATAGTTTTACCGTCGTCCCAATCAATATTTTTTAAAACTTCTAAAACGTGATGTATTTCCAATTTGCTTTTTAGTATAATTTCTGTTGCTCTTTGTAGTCCTAACTTGAAATGTGCTGCGACAAAAATCAGTGAGATTTTATGGCCTTTGCTTAGTAAATAATCGAAATTTCTAATGTTTCTTTGTGCGAAACCAAAATTTTTGGTTAACTCTGGAGCTGGCAGATTTTCATATTTTTTTATTTCCCTTCCTCTTTGAATTGCTCTTACTGGAACCATTTTATCACCTGGTACTCTTTAGAACACATTATTCTTTATAATAATTTTAGGGTATATCTTAAAATTTTAAGGATTATCTTAGGTATTGTCCTTATGTTTCCAAGTGAATTGTGAATGCTCAGTTTAAATGTTTATAAAAAGTGGGTTTTAACCATTTCAAATCATGGTTTAAATGTTTTTAAAATTATTGTTCAATTATATAATTATGAAACGTACAACATATCTTTTATTGATATTGTTTTTGTTATCATTAATTCCCTTATACTTACTTTCTGAATCCTATGCTACATATTCTCTTTGTGATTTGGACCGTTATCCTAATGCTTTCAAGGTTTCAGGGTTTGTTAAACAGGCAGTCAAACAAAGTGACGGTTACAAAATCGTATTGTGCAATGAATGTTGCCATACCTTTTTGGTTGACGATTATGTTTTTATTGGCCAGGATGTGACAATCTGCGGGCACGGTTATGAGGTCAAAATATGTTAGAGATGTTTTGCGATTTGATCATAGGTCTTTTGCTTGGGTTAATCTCATCTATCCTTCCGGGAGTGCATATCAATACTTTTGCCCAGTTCTTTGCAGAAATCACTTCCGTCCAGTCGGTTTTAATCAGTATAGGTGTGTTTTCAGTTTTAGGTGTTTTGCCCTCAATAGTTTTTGGAGTGCCTGATCCTGATACAATTGGTTCTTTTTTCCCAATCCAAAGTTTAATGTCTGAGGGGGCTTTACGCAAGGCAGTTATACTTATTATACTTGCATCATTAGTTTCAGTTGCTTTATCATCTTTGGTTATGTTGTTAGTTCCTAATATAGTGGTGGACTTTTATAATTTTATTAAAATTTTTATCCCGGTTATTTTAGGCCTTTTCATTTCATATTCCTTTTTTTTCAGTGGTTGGAGTAATCGTCTGGTAATTTTATTATCTTCAGTGTTTGGGTTGATAATATTAAATATTAATCTTGATAATGTTTTGCTTCCTACCTTTGCCGGGTTGTTTGCAATACCCTTTTTGTTATCTTTAAATAGTTCTTCATATCCTAGGCAGGTTAAACAAAAGTTTACGTTTCCATGGCAATATGCGTTGTTGGGAACATTTCTTGGTCTTGTTTCTGCAGTATTGCCTGCGGTTTCGTCGCCTGGGCAGTTAGCGATTATTGCTTCCCCATTTTTAACCGGCCCGGTATCTTTTTTGGTTTTGAGCACTTCAATTTTGGTTTCAAAATATATCTTTGCAGTGCCCATGAAAACCGAGCTTTTTAAGCCAAGAGTGGGTGCATATAATTTTATTGATTTTACAACTATTGATTTTATATTTATAGTTTTTGGAGTAGTTTTCGCATGTTTATTTTTATATTTAATTATTAATTTCTTGTCCAAATTTAAGTTGACAGTTAAAAATTCTAAGTATATTTCTTTTATTTTGATTGCATATCTGATTTTTCTTATATTTGTATCTCAGGGGTTTGTTGGATTATTGGTCTTGTTGTCTGCGTCTTTGTTGGGTATATATTCACAAAAATTAAAAACAAAAAAAACACATCTGATGAATGTTATTATTTTCCCAACTTTCCTAAGGTATATTATTTAGGGTTGTAGGGTTATATCTTATCATATAATATTAAAGTAGAAATATTAAAGTAGAAATAATTTGCCTGATTATTTTTGATCATTATTTATAATTAGTGTAATTGGATCAATATGTGTTGTCTGAGATTTAAATTATTTGAGCAATAACCCGTTTTTACTGATGTCCATTCTTTGAGGTATCAGATCATGGTCACTTGTCCTCATTTTAACTATTGTCAGGTACCGTTTCCCACTGCTTTCTATCCTTGTCAGTTTTATTACACTGTCGCATAGAAACTCAGAGAATGAATCACGTGTGAGGTAATGATGTCCGTCAGGCATTTCACCAATCAACAATACATTTTCAGAATTGGTTTTTCTAAACATGTTTATTAATCCCATAATGGCTCCTCTTCGCAATACTTCTGGGGATGCATGGAAGTCTTTTGGTGAGATATCTAGTGCGTTTAAAACTTCCATTCCTGCGGTAATTTCTGCGTACATGCTGAGAATTGATATTGAATCTATTATAACGCGACTAACATTATCGCTGTCAGATAGTTTCTTGATGTCCTTAAAAATATCTGTGATATTGGTTTTGGTCATGTCATATTCTTTTAAAATTAGTGAGCCGTCATCTTCATATTTTTGCAGGTCTATGTTTAATCCCTTTGCCTGTTCCAAAAGAATATGTTTATTCATTTCAAAAGAGAGATATGCAGCTTTTTTTCCTTCTTTTATAGCCTGTTCTGCATAATGCAGTCCGAACAAGGATTTGCCTGTCCCTGGACCGCCCACAAGTAACGTGATCGAGTTCTCTGGAAGACCGCCTCCAGCAATTTTGTCAAACCCTTTTATCCCACTTTTAATTTTCATTATTTCACCTATTAATAGTGATAACACAAACCTTATAAAATTACTTATCTTTTATCCTTCTATGCCTTTGCCTTTAGGAATTCCTGAAACAGGACGTAAACTTGGTTTGTTTGGTGAAACATTTTCCAAATCTCTATCATTAGGTGACGAACGTTTGGACGTATTGTTAAATGGGGGCATTCCGTTCAATAATAATATTTTGTTTATCTCGCCCGCAACAGGTGAACGTGAAATCTTGTTAAACCAATTTGTTCAGAAAGGAATAGACAATGAAGAGATTTGCATTTATATTACAACAGATAAAAATCCTGATCACATATTAAAGCTGGCAGATAAATATGGTCTTGCATTGCGTAAAGCGCATGACCGTGGTTACTTAAAATTCATTGATTGTTATACATGGACTCTGGGCAAAGAACTTAACGAAGATACTCCTAATACTGTTTTTGTTCCTGGCCCAAATGCTTTGAATGATATATCTATTTCATTATCCAAAATAATGGAAAATGCATCATTCTTTAAGGGAAAAGGTATTCGCGTCATTTTCAATTCAATATCAACTTTGTTGTTGTATAATGATCAGGATGTGGTTTTCAAGTTTTTACAAATCACTGGTGCCCGTTTGAAAAGTTTAAATTCTACAACGATTTTTGCAATGGAAGAAGGTATGCATGACAAAAAAGTTTTGTCTGCCATGGATCATTTGACTGACGGTTCATTGTTGGTCAGGTCTGATAAGGGTTGGTTATTGAATGCATCATGGATTGGGTCGCATGTTGATGTGCCTATAGATTTTACTAATAACGGGTTGATAGTTCAATAGGTGATATGATGGCTTTGGTTAGGGAAGAATTAGAAAATTTATTATCAACTTTTCTTACTGATGATATACTAGCAGGTTCTTTTGTGCGCAATGATGGTATTGTTTATGCCTTCTTGTCTAATGAAGTTATGATTACTCAGCAGGCAATAATACCTTTGACTTCAACAAATAACCTGAGTAAATATCTTCATAATGAGATAAATTCATCGTCACAATCCCCTGAAAAATTATATGTTTACGTATGCGGAGATAAACATGACTATTTGATTTACCCTATTAACGAGACTGATTTTTTGGTTTTATTTGTAAGGAATTTTAATAAAGATACATTAAATGCGTTGCTTAAAAATTTAGTTGATGTAGCTGTCAAAGCGAATTCAATTTTAAAATGAGGTGTTAATATGAGATTACCTACTGGTATTCCTGGTTTTGATGAATTAATAGAAGGTGGATTAGAAGAGAATAGTACTAATGTTGTTGTTGGGTCTGCAGGTGCGGGCAAAACGATTTTTGCATTGCAGTTTTTATATAACGGTATTACAGAGTATCAACAAAACGGGTTATATATTTCTTTTGAAGAAAGGCAAGACAAGAGTTATAATCATTGTAAAAATTTTGGATGGGATTTTTCAGAGCTTGAATCTAAAAATAAATTTGTGTTTATGCATTACCCCCCTGAGCAGATTGAAAAATTCATTGAGGATGCGCCTTATATTAAAGATATAATTGATGAACATAAAATTAAACGTGTGGTGATAGATTCCGCAACTTCCCTGTTATTGTTGCAGGAAAATGTTTACAAACGCAGACAGGTTTTTCTTAAATTGATGCATATAATTAATGGCTGGGGATGTACGGTTTTATTGACATCTGAGGGTAAACAGTTTGATGAAGTTATACGTGCAAGGTTTAATATTGACTTTTTGGTTGACGGTGTGATTTGTCTTCATGTTCTCCGTAAAGGGGATGTAAGGGATAAGGCTTTAGAGGTTGTTAAGATGCGCGGTACTAATCACAGTTCTAGGATGGTGCCTCTCAAAATAACTGATAAAGGTATAATTCTTTATCCTACTCAAAGGGTGTATAATAAATGAAGGCAATTAATTTTAATGCCAGAAAAGGCCAAGCATCGGTTGAATATAGTTTATTGTTAGGTCTTTTGTTTTTAATTTTGGCAGTGGTTTTAGTTTTTGCGTATACTAAGTTTACGCAGTTTGAAAATGAAAGTTCATTAATCCAAGGGAGAATGGCGGTTGAAAAACTTTGTAATTCTGTAAATGAGTTTGCATATTTTGATGATGGTTCTGTACAGTATTTTACTGTTTATCTTCCCAAATCTTATGTATCTGGTTCAATTAATGATCCTATAGTTAATTTTAGGATTGGATATTCTGATGTTAATTGTATTGTGGATTCTCCTGTCAAGGGTACGTTGCCCGCCAGTTCTGGTAAAGTTGCTTTAAAACTTGAAAAAATTAATGGCGAGGTCGTTATTGGTGAATAACCTTCTTAATGCTAAAGGCCAGGTTTCTATAGAATTCACTATTGTTATGTCTTTGTTGCTTGTTGTATTTCTATCAGTGTTGATCGCAGTACAGTCAATTGAAAATACACGGTTGTTAGAAAAACAGTCTTCTGAATTAAAATATTTATGTAATTATGTCGGCGATTCCATGATTAAAAGTTATATTTACAACCAAGGAATCGAAGTATTAATTACTAAAAGGACATCGTTTGAATATTCAAATAATAATTTAATCTGTAAACAGGATAATTTGGTTAGCGTTTGTCCGTTACCTTCGGGTGTTTTGCCCAAGTTCACAGGGGAACAGTCAGGGTGGGTTAAAGTATGAAAGGCCAGATACATGTATTAGATGCTACATTCTCGCTTTTGATTTTTCTAATGTTAATTTTTGGGTTGATTACTTTACTTAACAATTATGAACCACCAAAATATTCAATTAAAACTGTGCATCAGTCTGTGTTATCATATTTTCTTGCCAACATTGACAATTGCGGTGCGGACTGTGTTTTTGTTTACCGTGAAGGGTTGGAAGAAGGTACGGTTACTGGTTATGTTCTTTCTCTTGAGTCAAATGATAATGTAATACATTCATGGCGTGACGGTGATTCTTCAGACAGTGTTTTCATCAGTTCAAGATTTTTGCCGTGCCCGGACAATTCTACCATGTTATGTAAATTGGAACTTAAAACTTATGTTGAAGGTTAAGATATGAAAGGAATAATTTTTGCATTGGATTTGATTTTTGCAATGTTGATAGCCGTAGGTTTGATATATATTTTATCTCAGTCAACATATAATTACTATTCACAGAATATGTTTGATGATCAGTTTGCTTATGATATTGTAAATGTTTATGAAACTACCGGTAATATTAGTTATGTTGAGGATATTTATCATGAGAAAGGATATTCTGGTGCTTTTGATGATATCAGTTTTGGTTTGTGTGATTATAACATTTATATTAAAAATGTTAATGGATATAGGGTTGAGTATTGTGATTAATTTTCAGGTGCTGTGATGAGGGAAGTATTATGAAGGGTTTTTTTATGGCTATTACGATTTTATTGATTTGTATGTTGTTCTTATCTCTTCTTTATTTTGAAATGCCCAGGTCCCGGTCATCTTCCAAGCCAGTGGATAATCAAATGGACAATCAAATGGACAATTCGCAAAACGATTTTGTAGCTCCTCTTGTTAATGAAACACAAACTAATGAAACGCAAACTAATTCAACACGGTGATTGATTGGATTTAATTAACCATATGGCAAATCTTCAGAATAAATGTATGGCTTATTGTTCAAAAGTTGACACGTCTTCAATGGTTCGTAGCCCTGTCAATTTACGCGTTGGAGCTGTTGATGCCGGGATGATAACTCAATCATTCATGGGTTTTGATCACGTTCTGATAAGGGCTGTTGGGGGCGTTTACAAGTATGAACAGGATAAACTGGTTGATGTCAGTTATGTTCCTTCTCCATGTCCTTTGCCTTTACAAAATGTTGTTTGTGACGAAGATTATTCTGGCAAGGCATATTCCTTGATACGATTAAAAAATGAAATTGACATTGCATTAAAACTGGTTGATAAGTGTGACATAGTTCTTTTGGACGGTTCAATAGCCCCTTTGCCGTGCGATAAACCTTCATCCGACAGTGAGCTGTTTAAGGATTATCAAGACTTAATTTCATCGTATAAGGCCCTGTATAGTGAATGTGTTGATAAGAAAGTAATGTTGGCTGGTGTTTTGAAAGATACTAATGGTAAAGTTATAATCAAAGAAATTGCTGAAGAAATTAACGTTCCGGACATATTTTTCTTAAATTTTTGT
>CAYOKY010000036.1:0-8649 GCA_964404695.1 Microcaldota archaeon
CTTTAACCTTTTCCTCATCATCCAAAGGATCATAATGTTCAGAAAGTACCTCAATCACATAAAACGTATTGATTTCAAGAGCAACCTTCCATACCTGAGGCATTTCCCATATTCGGGCATACGCATTGGCCCGTGAACCTTGTGAACGAACACAAAGGATTCTTCCCCCATGTAAATGCCCGCTCCCTAAAAGATTAACAATATTGTCCAATACAAATTGTACATCCGGTGCTTTTTCAACTTTCATAATATAACATTTTGTAAATTATATTTAAAAGGATTAACTAGAATAGAATAATATCATGCAAGAAATAGAAACCAAACGGAATGTAATAAATGTTTACACTGCAATCACATCAATTCTAAAACCTAATAAAAGCTCACATTTCATTCAAGACCTGGTTGAAGAGGTGACAAATAAAGGCAAAGAACATAATTTGCAAGTTCAAAATTATACCTTGTTCAAACCCATAAGCTATTTCAAAGATGAAGAATTCTGTGCATTCATTGAAATTCAGTTCGGCGGGAAAAATAGTTTAATAGAAAGTTGTCATTCAATAGCATATTCCGGAGCGTTGGTAGGGGTATTGCTAACAAGCAGTAACAGCCAGGGGCCCGGCATGTCAAAACTAATGGCAATACTTGCAGAGATCAAAGGCACAACTAATAAATTTATAATTTATGATATTGAAACCGGTAAACATATGTTACATAATATTGACCCAACTTACAACAATAAATATTTATATAAGAAAACAACAATTTTTAGAAGTCCAAGAAAATTTAAAACTAAAACTACTCCCTCGAAAACCCATAAAAGAAAAAAAATTATTCACGGGAAACGTTAATCATCATCGCCCCAATCTTCATCATCCCAATCTTCATCAATGTCTTCATTATCCCAATCTTCATCATCACAATCATCATCATTATCCATAAAACCACCTACAACTAGGCGTAACTATAAAAGAAATCTTTATATTTATTGCTATATTCTAACAACAATATGCAAAAAGCTAAAGATTTATATCACATTGGACAGAAAATTAAAGTTAAAATTAATGCAATAAACGGTCATGGCGAAGGCATAGGAACCATTCAAAATGGAGATACACACACCTCTGTTTTTGTATCTAATGCAAGCGGTGCAAAAAATTTAAAAATAGAGATAACGCATGTTTTTGACAATTATTTGAAAGCCAAACAAATATAATAATAAAGAGGGAATGAATATGGACTTAAAATCTATCTTGCTTATATGTATACTTATAACATTACCCCACATTGCTTTATCACATTCTGCAATAACATACATTGAAAGTTATAACGGCGTTGATAACCGTGATGATAACCAGGCCCATGAAAATGAATTCACCTGTTTATATGAAACTCAAAGCGATATAAATCAAAGTAATATTATAGTGTGTGAAAATGAAGAAAAGCAATTATATACCTTGAACACAAATGGAGACACATTGGACAAAATAAGAAAGTGGAACGACATTATTAGTTTATGGAAAGTCATACAAAAAGATGATTATTATATTCTGGACATGGAAGAGAATCTAATTTATATTGATGACGAAATGCCTGGGATTGAAGGGATCTGCCAGGTATGGGACCCAAAAATTGGTGCATTAGTTGACATGGACATATTAACAGACACATTATATGTCTTGGATAAGGAAAGAAATTACATTAGAAAATATGACCTTAACAAATTAGAGTTTAAAGAACTTATATGTAAAAGTGGAAACTATAACGGAGAAATAAACAGGTCATTAGGGATGGACATATACCAAAACAAAATTTACATCGCCGATACAGACAACGACCGAGTTCAAGTCGTTGACAAAAACTGTGACTGGATTTCATATATAGGAGTTGGTAAAGGAGGATTCACTCTAAACAAACCTGAACAAGTTTATGTTAATGATTTTGTATTCGTTATAGATAATCCTCTTGGGCAAGGACGACGGTTAAATATATTTGATATTGAAGGCAACCCAATTGAAGATATAAATAACTACGATTGCGTAAGATATAATGATCATGGGGAAAGGGAAACTGATTGTGACTTTGAAGAGGTAAATGATTTATATGTAACAAAAAACAAAAATGATTATAACATCTACGTAGTTTTTGAAGAAAACATTGACACTTTCATTTTCAAAGATAACAGGACACGTGATGATTTATTAGATACAATAGAATTCGTGAACAAAATCATAACCGAAGCTGAAACATTATACAATCTATCCCAACAAACGTTTGATACAAATTATGATTTATTGTTCGTCAAAGATAAATTAAATGCAGGCACAAAAGAGTATAATGATAAAAACTTTGGAACCGCAGAAATATATCTTACAACAGCCATGGAGTGGGCCAACCAAACGTACCCAGAAAATAAAAATCAAATTGGACAATCCATTGAAACCAAACTTGATACATATGAACAAAATCTTCAAGATATATTTTACGAAGCTGACCAGCAATATTTAGTAAATCAATTAATGGCAAATTATAGTGAAGCAATAATTAATTATGACGACTATTCTTACTCAAAATCAATGTTGCACATTTTAAATTGTGAAAATTTGATTGAAGGACTGCAGATTAACATGACTTATGAACCAACCCAAATAAATCAAAGTGAACTGGAAAACATTGAAGAACTTGAAGAAACAATAAACCAGATAGAAACCAAAAATGACAGATATATGCTTAATTTGTCCCTTGATGATGACAAGGAAACATTAGAAATAATCAAATCGTATTACGAGGCAGGCGACGCTGACCTTGCTGAACAGATAATAGAAGAGTTAACAGGTTCATTAAACAATCATATACAGGTTATAGAAAACCATGAACAATTAATTGCCCAGGCAAAAACATATATTGATCAACATTACTTAGAATTCCAGGAAATGAACAACACCTGCAACGCTGACCTTATAAAAGAAGAAAACGATTTTGAGCAGGCATATGAAACCATTGAAACAGATCCGAACAAAGCTTTAACCCTTTCAGAACTTGCTTATACTTCGGCCGATGAAAAATGCCAACAAACATGCTTATGCCCAATACCCTTATTAATTTCAATGGCGATGTTTGGATTTATATTCGTAAACAGAAAATCAAAAAATGATGAAACAAGAGGAGAATGAACACATTTAAGAGGTAATAAAATTGGCAGAACAATATAACGAAAAAATTGAATTAAAACAAATAAAAAAACCATTAAAATGGATTCTAGGAGGGTCAGGAATTTTCCTCAGTTTTGTAAACATAATATTGGCAACATTTATTTTTTTAACCATCTCATCCAGCTTAACCAGCTTGGAAACTAATACAAAAGATACATTAACAGGAATTGGAGATCAGTTTGATAATATTGATGCAGGACTGCTTTCAACAGGGGAAACAATAGACGGAATAATATTAACCTTTGAAAGTTTAGAAGATATAAGTGGCATGGCATCAACATTTGGATTGGACATTGAAATCAATGCAACCACTGAAGGTTTTCAAAATATAAAAAATAATATTAAAAATGTAAGGCAAGATATCCCTCCAATTAAACAAGACTTCACGGCAATGAAAAATAGTATAACTGAGACTATAGGATCAATAAAAAATGCAATCTTATTGTTATGCATAATTCTTATTCTGTCATCTATAATTTTAGGGGCAAATTCAATAGGATTATTTCTTTGAATCAAAATTAAATTCTATTTTTTTATTTAATTTAATATCATGGGCATCAGACCAACCCAACGGAACTTCTAACAAATATTTGCTTGGTTTGAATGCTTCAATCCACGGAGAAAATGGATGCACAACAAATATATCTGTTACATTAAACCTGTCATCAAGATAAACTGCTTCAAATGATTGAAAAACAAAAAATGAATGAATCGGATGGGATGATGAACAAGGAAACACAAAAATTAATGGAACAATTTGTGACCGGAACATTAAACCTACAATCTGTTTACTAATAGAATCCATGATTTCAAACTGTGTTCCTTTGATTTCAGTTTTCATTTTCCGAACCGCCTTTTACGGGATAGGTATTCATCCACTGCCCTGTCAAAGTCCTGTTTCTCAAAATCTGGCCATAACTTGTCAGAAAAAAAGTATTCCGAGTATACTCCTTGCCAAGGCAGGAAACCACTTGTTCTGAGCTCACCGGAAGTTCTGATTATTAGATCTGGGTCGCTTACATTTTTAGTAAAGAGATATTTGGAAAATGTTTCTTCGTCAACATTTTTGATTCCTGCATCAATCAATGAATTTACTGCGTACAATATTTCCGCACGTCCTCCGTAAGCAATAAAAAGATTGAGCGTTTTTTCCGTGTTTGAAGATGATTTTTGTTCAACATCTTTGATTAATTTTTGGATTCTTTCGGGCAATAACCATATTTCCCCAAAAAAATTTACCTTAACATTATATTTTTTTATGTATTCATCTTTTAAATTATTAATGATCGCATTTTCAAAAAATTTGTACAACCCCCGAATTTCAACTTCGGACCGGTTTAAATTTTCCGTAGATAATATCCATAAACTTAAAGTATCAATATCTTTATCTTTAGCCCATTTCAAAGCTTTTTCAAGTTTTTTTATGCCAATCTCATGACCTTTTAAAGGAGAAAATCCATGTTCTTTGGCCCATCTCCTATTTCCATCAGGTATTATTGCAACATGCATCCAATCACCTTTATTTTATACACTCATTAAATAATTATTTAAAAATCATATCACTTGCAAATTTGTGTATATTACTTAAATTGAAAAAACTCATATCTTCCATGTCTCCCCATTCATCCATAAATTTGTTGAACTTTAAACTTTTTAATACCATACCTGTCAAAGGTAAAACTGGCATAGGAATAAGATTAATTGAACGATTAATTAATCTCATAACTTTAAAATTGGGACCAATCTGTTGATGCCACATTTCCTGATATTGTTCAGGGGTTTGACCAAGATGAATAGAATCAACCAACATGTTAGCAGAACGTGCACCATAATATAATCCGCCCCCAGTAGTGGGTTTAGCGTGCCCTGCAGCATCTCCAACCAAATAAACCTTTTTACCCATTAAACTTTTACCTATGCTTTCTCTTGGCCCAAAAGGAATAATATGATAATATTGAGGAGAATCAATAGTAACATTCAAAAACTTTGATAGTTTTAACAATGCATGTTTAGCATTTCCAATAGTTGCCAACCCCAATTCACATTTATCTCCGTGAGGAAATAACCAGCCGAAGACTCCTTTAACATTCAAAAAAATGCGGGCAGTATCAAGTTCAAAATCCTTTGAATCAATAAATGTCTGGGCAGTGTTAAATACATTATCAAACTTAGGAAAATTAAATGTCTGTGCCACAGCAGAAGAAGGACCATCAGCACCTATGATATGACCTTTCATTTTAAACAAATCATCAGAATTAATATTCTCATGAATGAAATCACCACCCATGCTTAAATATTTATCAAGCAAGTCCCTATTCAAATCTGCACGGGAGATGACATAAGCTTTTTTACGTGGTTTAATCACTAAAGTTTCACTGTTAAAATCCACCATTAATTTTTTCAATTCATTCAAAACATTAAATTTAATGTATTTAGAATAATAATTAAACGCTTTATCGGAAATTATTCCTGAACATCTTACATATTTATAATTTTCCTTGCCGAACCGATCATGTAAAACCGGACTGTACCCTTTCTTCAATAATTCTATCCCTGCTATTGAACCGGTTGGACCTGCACCTATGACATTCATGATTAAACATATACACGATAACTTTAAATAAAAATCCGTTTACAGAAAGGTTATGAAAATCTGTTTATATCAAGAAGGGTTAGAATACATGAAAATGATTACCCAAAGCGGGATCACAAGTGCATTCAACCAAATTAAAGAAGCGATAGAAAGTGCAGGAATGGAATGTACAAATAACATAAATGATGATTTTGACATATTGCATATAAATTTTGGCATTGGACCAACCTCAATGACATATGCTAACTATTACAAACGCAAAGGAAAAAAAGTCATAATCCATGCACATATGACTGCAGATGATTTTGCTAATAGTTTTATAATGAGCAAACAGGCAGCACCAGTCGTAAAAGAGACCTTAAAATTATTTTATTCACAAGGAGACATAATATTTTGCCCGTCAAATTATGCAAAGGAAACATTGGAAACATATAAAATGAACAGACCTATACTCCCAATGAGTAACGGTGTACGAACAGAATTCTTTCAAAAAGATAAAATCAAAGGACAACTTTACCGTGAAGAAGAAAACATTACACGCGAACTTGTTTTTTCACTTGGACACGTGTTTAAAAGAAAGGGCGTTTTGGACTTTTGCAGAATTGCTGAGACAATGCCCCAGTTTGATTTTAGATGGTTTGGCAAAATATATGATAAGTTAATGGTTGACAACAAGGAATTTGATGACTATTTAAATCAACCACCCTTCAATTTAAAATTCACAGGATTTGTACAAGATATAATAGCAGCATACTCTGCAGGAGACATGTTCTTCTTCCCGTCATATGCAGAAAATCAAGGGATAGCAATACTAGAAGCTGCGAGCATAGGCATGCCCTTAATCCTAAGAAACCTGCCCGTGTATGATGAATGGTTCACGCACGGAGAAAACTGCATGATAGGAAAAAACAATGAAGAATTTAAAGAATTGATTGCACAGGTTAGTGAAGATAAAAAACTTGCACACAAACTCATGGGCAACGGCAAAGCGTTATCAGAAAAACATAACCTACATAATGTAGGATTAAGATTAAAAAAGACCTATGAAAAATTGTACAATGACGAACTTGATGACCTAATAGGTGATGAAAATTTCATGAAAGATAACATTTCTCTTTAATTATTTCTCTTTAATTATTTTCCTTTAATTATTAATACTAATAGACAGGCATACTTTCACCACTTTCATATTATTATAATTCTTTCTTCTTCAATTGTTTGAGGCCTTTGCTTTTGAAACCAGTACTGCCTTTTCCAAATTTATTCAGTTTGAACTTAGGCTTTTCAACACTAACCTCTTCACTTTTTCCGAAGATTATGTAAAGCAATCCTGCAACAACTATCAATGTCACTGCACCTACTATCACCAAAGACATATCCTCCTGGCCACCGCCAGAGGAAATCTCATCATATAAAATCTGAGACGTAGCATATGCAGTGTACGAATAAACCAACGCGTTACCGTAATCCCCACTGTTCAAGTAATCTTTGGCTTTTGAAAGCACATCCCTGATTTCATTTAACTTGTCATCATAATCCAACCCTTTCTCATGAGCTATTGTTTGTGTCAAACCCAACTTGGTATCGGCATCTTTGATATAAAGAGTTGAAAGGTTACCGATTAATTGTATTGAATCTTCAACCGACTGTGTCTTCTGCTCAAACAATAATCGCGTATTTTCATTTTCTTTCCATTCTTCCCTAAGTTGAACAATGTCATCTTTATACTTATCCAGTTTGCCAGATAATGTTTGTGACTTGGAGATTACTCCTTTCAAATCAGAATAAGATAAAGGAAATGTAAACAAGGCATTGCCTGCCAAATCTTTTTTACTTTTCAAAAGGTCAGTCCATAATTTGTACGTCTCAAGCTTTTGTGAATAGTCCAACACCTTTTCCTGGAAAGATGAAACTTGCCCTAAAAAGTCTTGATTTAAACTTAACTCCAAAGAAGTTAACGAAGTTTCAAACTCATCCATTTTAGTTTTATAATTCACCAAATATTCAATGTCGGTTTTCCCGCGCATTTCACGATCAAGGAGACCCAATTCATTAATCAACTCATCACTCGTAGCGTTACTAACGCCCAAATCATAATATCTATTAAGATATTGTTTATACCTTACTTCAAACCCAGCATAAATGCCTTTCAAATATTCATTAACGTCGATGTCCAAAGTTGTTGACGCGTTCAATAATAAGTCATATGCACCAATATAATCCGTAGACGAATATTTAACTTTGGATTGAATTATCAATGTCTTGCCTAACACAGTTTCATTCATATTCTTAAACCCATTTTCAGTTAACAATTCATTAAACCCTGTCAAATTCTGCAGTTTGGACTCAACTACTGGAAGCAACCGATCATAAGAAAGTTTGGCTGCCTTTTGTTTTGGGGCATATTTTTCCATTTCTTCTTTCAATTTAACCGCACGGGCTAAAACTTCATCGCTTTTACCCTGAGAAATTAAATTCTTGATCACAGCCAATTCCGCCTTCTGCTCCTGCGTACCATAAATGGCAATGTCATCAGTAATATTTGTTACAATTTCCTGAACATACTCGTCAACATTATCAATAATATAACTTACCTGATAATTTAACGTTTGGCCAGGTGCGATCTCGTCAATTGGCATTGAATACCATGTAGACGAACCTGTTGAAACCGTTTCGATATCAAGAGGCAACCCGTTCTGAGATACAGTAAACTGTGAAACTAATTTAGCCTCTGCGTTTGTATCAATAAGTTTAGTATCCCGGTATAAATATGTTGCATCAGAAACTATCAAATCATAAGACATCAAAACTTTAGTGTCCTGCTTTTCTTCCACAACATTTTCCCTT
>CAYOKY010000037.1:0-8347 GCA_964404695.1 Microcaldota archaeon
CTGTATATTCCATCGCGTGAAGCAATGACCACTTCCCCAAAATCCATGGTTGCAATTTCAATTGCACCATTTACATTTATCAAACCTTCTGATCTGATATTTTCAATGGGTAGTATTGAACCAGTTAGAACAACAGGTTTTCCCAAACCCTGGATCATATAAGGTAAGGCAGCGGCCGTACTGGCCATAGTATCTGTGCCATGTATGATAACAAATCCGTCATAATATTGAGCATATTCAAAAATCATCTTTGCAATTGTTTTTCTGTGTTCATGCTCCATGTTTGTGCTGTCAATTGGGTTTGTCATCCGCCCTACAAATACGTCTATATTTGCAAATTTTCCCAGTTTATTTTTTAAGCTTTCATTATTAACTTTAAGGGCTCCGTTGGCTTCTTTTTTCTGGACAATGGTGCCTCCTGTTTCATAAACGAATATTTTTGGTTTCCTGGGGTTTGCTATGGTATAGTTATATGAGTCAAGGTTTAAATACTTTACCATTCTCTACCACAGTTTAAATTTCATTGATTTAAGGGTTTTTGAATAGTTTTATATGGTGCATTTGTTAGTAGTGCATCCGTTAGCTTTATATTCTTGTTTAAACATTATTAATAACATGCACCCTGACATTTTTGATGGGCCAAACCCTTCCAATTTTACTAACCGTTTTAGGTTTGCAGAAACTCCAGAGGATCAGTTTAATGTTATTATTGAAACTATTCCTTCCTTTAAAAATAAGATTCCTACTTTATCACAGATTACAGGAGGGCGCGGGCCCTCAGTTAAAAAGATTAAGAAGCTTTTTCGTGAACATCCCGAGTTTCAGGACAAGTTTGATGATGCAGTTTGCGAACATATCCGAATGCTTGAACCGAACAAGGAATTTGTTCATTCTTATGTAAACATTGCCCGTTATCTCCCGGAAAAACATAGGCAGGTTGCAGACAACTGTTTTTTTTATAAAGTAATAATTAAAACTATACGGGAATCAAAAGTGATATCTACAAAGTCAGCAATTGCAGTTGATTTTAAATTTAATATTGCAGTTCTTGAGCATGACCGGAAAGGCAGAAATACTGGTTTGTTTGTAAGAAATAAAAAGTTTAAGCATCTATATCATAAGGAAATTGAAAATAAAATTTTTAATATGAAAAAGCAGGATTTCCTAGCTTATGAATTCCCCCAACATACAACGTTTCCCAAATTCTACAACCTTGCAATTGATATGCGGACTTATGATATTTTGCTTGAAGAAATCCGGAATTATGAACCGGAAAAGGAAGGAGCTATTACTTTGAGGAAATTGAATAAAAAGGTAAAACGTTGTCATAATTATGTCATTTCACTTTTGAAAAGGCATCCCAGATGGGTTCCTGATTTTGTTGAAGAGTTAAATGCCAAAGGTGGAAACTATCTCCCACAGGACTTCAATGTTAAGGAAGTTAAAAACCAAAAATTGACTTTGTATGACAAGTTCCGTCTTGCAAATGACAAAGAGAAAATACAGATAATATTTAATATTGTAAGCACCATGGATGAAATCCCTACAATTGAAGGTGTTGCAAGGGTAATAGGATGTTCTTCCAGTATGATTTTTGCCAAAAATCAAAGGAGATTTGAAAATGGTGTTAAATCTGATGACGGTTTATTTGCAAGGCATAGGGTTTACAAAAACTGGTTTATTAAAAAAGCAATAGAACGCACGTTGTCATTGGGTCTAGAGGAGTTTAAGCAATCTTACTTAACCAGTCGTCGTCATTATGGTCCTAAACTGCAGGATGTAGCAGATGAGCGTTTTTTCTATGACATCTTTATTGAATATGTTAAGAATTATCCGGGTGTGCCTTACGGCAAAAGGTTTGACAATTCCTTAGAATTTTGTTGTAAAGTACTTGAGAGTAAAAGGGATAATAAAATTATAGGTTTGTTTGTTGAACATCCTGAATACAAAAGGGTATATTATTTGGAGGGCGTAAATCGTATTAAAAGTTTGTCCAAAGAACAGCTTTGTTTTTCATTATATAATATGCATATCATTATGTTTCATCCGATTTTCATAAACGCAATTGACCAACGGCTTAATGAACTCGTTTGGGAAGCTTTGCCTGAAATTGATATCGCGTTGAGCAGTGCTAACATTGCACATTCTACTGGGGTTCCAGAACCTTATATTTTTTCAAAGGGCAGGGGCACAACTATTCCTGAAGGGATGTTTGCAAGGTGTCCTGAGAATCTTGAAAAGTTGATTAAGTATTGTAATAAAACTGGCAAAAGCATATCTAAACTTTCTCTCCCAAAATGGAAAGCGGTACTAGAGCAGAATAAGAATACTTTGTTATATTATAAAATTTGCGAAAAGTTAGTTAAAGATTCACCTGATCTGTTTAGAAATAAAGAAGTGCTGGAAGTATCGGAAACATTAACTAAACTTTCTCATATACTTAAACCTGAAGACGATTGTACTTTATATTCTGTGCATTTTGACGATTTAGAGTCGGGCATGTCTATAAACTATCTTAAGAAAAAACAGTTTTCACTTGTTGTAGCTCCTTTATTTCTTAATGAATCCAACGGTTTGGTTAAAACTGGCAAAGCTCTGGGCAAATTTAATTCTTTGTTAAATCTTGGTGGACAAGTCATAATTTTTGTACCTGATAATTATCAACCCAGTGGTTTATTTGAATCCTATGCTCATGCTTGTGGGTTTGACCTAGAAAAAATTGAGCATGTTGAATCATTAAATTCACAGGTTCTATGCCTTCGTAAAACTGCTGATGCTAAGGCAAAGGCTGATGCTAAGGCAAAGGCTAAAGCTAAGGCAAAGGCAAAGGCTATTGAAGTTATTGGGATTGACAAAACTGATGATTCTAAGGCTATTGAAGTTATTGGGATTGACAAAACTGATGATGATAATATAATGCGTAAGCAATCAGAAAGAATAGTTAATTGTCTTAATATTATTTTGGTTGGTGATAGGGAGAAGATTTTCCGTTCAGTTTTTGCCGATGAATTTGATTCAACTACCTTGGATAAGGATGCGTCTAGACATGTGAACAATCTTTTTGAAAAGATTAAAAAGGGTGCTTTGACTCCGCAGGAGGCAATATTTGATATTTATTACAGGGGCATGTATTATGTTGGCCGTGATTATCTTGGTAATAATTCAGATACTGGTAGCTATATGAATAAGGATATTCAGCAGGTTTATTTTATTGCTTTGGATAAATTGAAAGTTATGCTCAATGATGAAATTGTCCTGCCTCCTCAACCAATGGGGTATGATAGAAATGACCGTAATGCTTTTCTTAATTGTCTTTATGGTCTCATTAAACAATATAATTCTGTACAGTCAAGTCAAAAGGAAAAGCAACCGTTTCCTTTCATGGCACTAGCAAATGTTTCCCAGGAAATATGGATACGTGCAGGTATTCATCAGAGAAAACATATTAAAAACAATGGATTTATGCAATGGTCTGCTCGCAGGCCAACAAAAAATAAATCCAAAATTAAGATTTAATATTTTTATATCTCTCTATATATTTTTCATTCATCTTTTTTATTTCATTTGTCCTTTTCATTTCATTCCTCTTTTTTATTTCATTTGTTTTATATTTCATTCCTCTTTTTTATTTCATTTGTTTTATATTTCATTCATCTTTTTTATTTTTATAATATATTATCTGGCCTATGATTACGCTGGTTGTCAAGATCCCGAAACCCTGGCCGAAGATTAGTATTTCATCGCCTTTCATTATGCCATGAATAGTCCATAATGCATAGGATATGAACAGGAGAATGATGTAAACACTTGAAAGTCCTTTGGTTGACTTGCTTTTAAAGTTTTTAAATATCTGGTCAGGATGTCCAACCGCTTTAACCATAATGCCCATGACTAATGTTAATAGTGCAATTATCCCTGCCAATGTTAAATCTAATACAATTTCCATGCCTTAACGTAATATTGATAAGATATTTAAACTGATTGTAATGAGCTTTCTCAATAGCTTGAAAGGCGAGCATTTTTAAGCATTTCTCACCACATTATATTTTGGTGATAACGTGACTAATGATTCTAATATGAAAGTTATTGAGAAAATAAAAGAAACTGTTCCTAAAGATAAAGGTAAAATATCGAAGGATAATATTTTTCTTGCTTTTGGTAAAGCCATGATGTTGCAGCAAACAGAATTTGAAACATTAGGTGGAAATAAGCAAAGAGTTAATTATCATATTAGGTCCTGCACTTTAAGTAAACTTTTTATGGATATGGTTTTGGAAGACACAAGAGTTCAGGGAGCTAAAGTAGAACTGGATAAAATAGTAGACACTGATGAATGGAAAACTTTGGGTCGTAAACAAAACCTTATTGGTTATTGGTGTGACCGCGTTGATCGTAATATTAAAGTTACATTAGTTGGTTCCTTTTTAGGTGCGGCAATTGCATCTACATCTTATTATGCACTTATCAGTGGCATGGCGCGATCCATTTTAACAAATGGTGCTAAGAATGTTTGGATAGGTGTAATAGCAACAGCAATTGGGACTTTATTATATTCTGTAGGCAAAGGTTTATTTGATAAGAAAAGATTTTCTAAAAAGGCTGAGGGGCTTTTTACTGAGGTCCAAAACACAGAAATAAAAGTTACACTTGCAAGGAATAATTTTGAATCAGTACATGAGCAAGTTACAGAAGAAATGCATATGAAAATGAAATGGGAATTGTTTATTGATGATTTTAAGACATGCTTAAAAAACATGGATACTGGTGATAAACTGGAACTGCATGATACAAGTTACATTTATTCATCTTTGGATGTGGATAGTCCTTTTGTTATAAAAAGAATGATTACTGAAATATCTGACGCATTAAAATCAAAATATATCTCTCAGATTATGGAAAATTACGTTTGTTCTCCAATCGTTGAACCGTCTTTGACTATAACGAGCGACCGTTTTAAGGCAGTGATGGATACAATGCCTGAAGAATATAAAAAAAAGTTTGTACAGGTAATCTTTCATGATTATTATTTTCCTACAATTGAGACAAATGAAACTCAGATAATTAAAACTTGTGAAAATACTGATTAAATTTAATTAAACTTTTTTTATTTTATTTTTTATTGTTTGAAGTTAATTAATAATTAATCTAGTATTATCCATCATAATATGCCAAGCCACCTTGTGGTTGCTCCGCTTCTTCTTCATCTTCTTCCTCTTCGTTAACGAATGTTACTTCATTAATGTCAATTTCCATTTCACCTATTACGTTTTCCGCTGCAAACCCTGTATAATAATTGCCTTCTGGAAGATAATAGTAATCAAGGTAAATGTCATCAGTTAAGAAAAATATTACGTCATCATAAATGTAATATTCAAGGTCGCCGTTCTCATCTGCAACATAAATGTATGGTGAGAAATAGTCATATCCTTTTGGTTCATATTCAAATGGTACGTATTCTCCGTCGTAATTTTCATACAATTGTATTGAATACAATTCGCCCCTGTCAAAAAGTAATGTTGCTTCATATTGTCCATAGTCATTTGTAACCTCACCTTCAACAATGTAAATGTCTGAACCATAATCCATTGGGATTGCCAATACTGGTACATGGTCAACGTAATCTGTTATGCTTACTGCGGAGCCGTCCCATTCAAAATAAAATTCGTTTTCATCTTCCCATTCTGCAATGGTTGTATCATCATCAAGCTCCTTAGGTTCAAGCATTAACGGGTCCATGTTTACAATAATTATTTCATCATCAATTTCTTTTGCGATCAAAAAGTAAACTTCGCCCAAGTTGTCACCGCTTACAGTTGCCTCGGTTACTGCTGTGTCATACAATTCAAAATAATCATCATAATTTGTAATTTCTACTTTGGGCGGTTCCATGTCCTCCATGACATTTTCTGAATATTCTACATAGTCAGCTATTGCATATGCTTGTTCTGAATATTCAATGTTCTGGTCAGTTATTACGTCTGGTAGGTAAGTGCTGATTCCTCTGCTTGCCTTGCTCGCAGGTCCGTGGACTTCATAAATTATTGCATCTTTTGTCATTTGTGAAATTTCTTCTGCTTCGGTTTGCATCTGGTTACTTGAAAGTGAAGATATTATGTACATGAATTGTGCAAGGTCGCCTAGCATATAACTGTTCTTGGAACTCCCGCCGTATTTATGTGTATAATAACTTGCGTCTGCAATCGTGTCGCTTGCTTGCAGGTTATATTCATTTCTAAAATTTGAATATGTAATGACTAAATCTTCAATCATGGAAAGGTTGACTGCTGACAATGTAATGTCTCGCGCGTTCGGGTTTAAGTAATAATGATTATAAAATCCGTTAATGATTTCTATGCTTAATTGTTTGCTGGTTATGTCTGGATTGTTTTTTAGTTTGTTAAGGAATGATGAATATTCCCAACCGTCCATGGGTTCTGATTCCTGTGATGCTACCATGATCTGGCCGTGGTCGTCAATGATTGATGCGATTTCTAAAGTTGACATTAAACATGCGTCAAAACCGATGACTTCAAATTGTGTGCCTCCGTCTTGAAGTGCAGATTTAAGTTCACTTAATTCTAGGTAATCATCATAATTGTCATTGTCCCAGCATAATCCTTCATGTCCTGCGCCATGGTCCCATAATATTAACATATAATTTTCTGCAGGATAATTTTTGGTTGTCCATTGAATGAATGATGATAATGTATATGGGTCGCCCATGTTAACTTCGCCCATGTCCTCTATGATTTTGGATCTGAACTGGGATGATGAATCCTGTTCAACGTAAATACGTTTGGCGCCAGTCCAGTCGCCGTTTGACGTGTCCCATCCTTCTGTTCTGTCCATTTGAACTATAATATTAACGTCATCAGTGGAGCCTGCAATTTCCATTTCATTTAAATCCTTAAACCCGTCTCCTTCCAGGTTATTATCTGCGTCCATGTAAACCATGATGGTCCAGTTCTTTCCGTTAAAGGTTATGTTTTGATATGTTGAATTTTGGTTGGTTTGATTAATGTTTATGCTTTGATTGGTCACATTGTTTGCAGTTAGGTTAGTCGGTGGGGTGATATTATTGTTTTGCGTTGCATTATTAGTGGTGTTCAAAGGTTTCCAATTGTCGTCTGGATCTGGTGGTGGATCTTGGCATAGCCCACAGCATCCGCTGAAAAGTATTGATATCATAACTATTGATACTATAATTCCAAATGACAAGTTTCTAGTTTTCATAATAAACACCGGATAAACAATAGTTAATACTTTTATAATTGTTTCTTTTTCTTTTGTTTAGTTGGTGTGTATAGCTGACGCTAAATTGTATAAAATAAAAAAAAGAAAATACTTAGAGTAAAAGAGATGTTGTGTCGTGGGATTTGTTATTACAACGGCTTTAGTAGTAGGCCAGCTTAACATCTCGCTTGCGCTTGATGCTTACACTGCTACTCTATCAAAGTTGTCTATTACAACCGCCTACTCTACCTAGTCTTGAGAGTTGCTTCGAGCTTAGATGCTTTCAGCTCTTATCAACGCGATGCGTAGCTGCCCAGCAATGCAAAAATCACAACTGGTACACCAGAGGCATCCACCCCTCGTTCCTTTCGTACTTAAAGGACGTTTCTCTCAGGTAGTTACGCTTCCAGTAGATACGACCGTACTGTCTCGCGACGTACTGAACCCAGCTCACGTAGGACTTTAATGGATGAACAACCCAACCCTTGGAGGCTTGTGCACCTCCAGGATGACCTGAGCCGACAGCGATGTACCAAACCGCGGGGTCGATATGTACTCTTGCCCGCGACAAGTCGGTTACCCCCGGGGTAACTTGTCTGACAGACGAGGCCCCCATCAACAGGGAACACTCGGGTTCGCTAAGCCCTGCTTTCGCACCTGCGCACCTTGCTTTTCGGAGCACAGTCAATCCGACATTTGTCTTTATCCCTCTACAGAGGATTTCTAACCCTCTTGAGTCGAATATAGGGCGCCTTTGTTTCTTTATCAAAGGTGTACCGCCCCAGTCAAACTACCCACCTGCAGTTGTCCCCTCACGGGTTAGACGTATCAGAATTTTTGAGTGGTGTTACATTGTTGCCTCCACTACCTCCGAAAAGGTAGCTTCGACGGCTCCCACTTACACTCTGCAAAAATCCCAATACATCAACTACAAGCTGTAGTGAAGCTCCACGGGGTCTTCTTTTCCCACTGGAAGTACTCTGCGTATTCACAGAGAGGTGAGTTCACTGGGTTTCTCCTTGAGACAGCAGAACTCTCGTTACGCCATTCATGCAAGTCGCCAATTAAGCGACGAGGTATTACGCTACCTCAAGAGGGTCAGAGTTACCCCCGC
>CAYOKY010000038.1:0-8019 GCA_964404695.1 Microcaldota archaeon
CTAGGCTTGTAACTTCTAACAGACCTGCCACTAACCATGACTCCTTCGCAGATTATCTTGTTAAGGTGCCATAAATCCTCAACACCTTCAGGAGTTACAATTAATATTTGTTCTTTGCGATTGATTTTGGCTTTCATTGTTATAAGGTAAATCAGTTAAGTTTATTTATGTTACTATAATAATTTATTTATGAAGTTTAATCCGTTGTCATGGCCTGGTTCATTTGTTTCTACAATAATTAAATTGTTTGTTTTGATCATAGTTGTGGGTTCAGTTTTATTTCTGTTGTATACTCCTGAAGGCCAGACATATATGAGTTTAGTGCCCGATTTAGTTTCATTAGAGGAAACGGATGTTCAGGTTCAAAGTTTTGATTCTGAGAAGATTAAAGATTTTTATGATTCAATCATAACAAATGAAACGTTGGATAACTTGAACGGTCAACTTCCAAAGATTACTAATTTAACGTGTGAAGGAGATGACTGTGAAATTGAAATCAGTTACGATACTATTGCCGGTGCGGTTAATGAAACCATTGAAATGGTTGATGACATGGTAATGAATTTTAGTTCTGAGTATATCCAGTCAAAACCGGATAAAACTATTTATAACGGCCAGACAACTGCTATTGTAACAGGCAGTGATCAATATTCAACTGTTAATTCCAGTTTACAGTTTTCAATTGATTTAAGTGTGAATTGTAATGTTAATGATTTTGAAACAGATTATGCATTATATCCAAATGGAAACATTTACATTGTTTTGAATAATCAGATTAAACCATCAAACTGTATCGAAGACAAAAAATATATGATTAATGTTCCATTGCTTGATGGTTACAAAATTAATGGGGTTTATGTAACATCACCTCAAAATCAGAGAATCAACTAATGAGAATCGAGAATCAACTAATCTTCTTTATGTTTGTCGAATTTGTTGTTAGGTTTAATAAAAGGGTAACCGCATTTGCCACATTTTAATGCGCCCACTATGTTGTCTGCCCCGCATTTTGGGCATTTTATGATTTTAATATTGCCTTCAAACTTCATTTTCTGATTGTTCATGATAGTATATTATTTTAAATAAATTTATAAACACTCTTCTACTAAAATATAATTCAATGTATTACGGGCTCGTAGCTCAGCTTGGATAGAGCGGTTGCCTTCTAGGAAAGCCCTTTCTTTGAAAAGAAAGGTTTTTCGATCCTCAAAGAACGTTTGTATTCAAAAGAACGTTGAATAAAAAATAATTTTTATTTGGGGGAAGCAAGCAATAGGTCAAGGGTTCAAATCCCTTCGAGCCCGTTTAACATTACTAATTTTAACATCACTAAATTAGATATTGACATTTACTCCATGTACAATTTTCCAATTTCTATTTTACCGTCTGACGTGTACAATATCCCCAGTTGTTGTAGCATGCTTTTATCTTCCCTCATTAATTTATGGGTTGTATGCATATGACACGAGTGAAGTTTATGAATCTGGTTTAAACATTTGTTGGCATCATTATTTTTTGCGTTAACTGCTAATAGTAATAATGCTTCAGGAATATTATTTTTTTCTGAGTCCTCATCATATATGATTTTCCGTAATCTTTTGACTTGTTTTAATGAGTTTATTGAGATTACTTCTGTTTCTCTTTTAATGTTGGCTAGTTCTTTTAATGCGTTTATTATTGCATGTGGCTCTGCATGCATTGGAGCTGAATTTTTACCGGTTATTATTGTGCCGTTAGGTAACAATAATGCTGAACCTACCTTAACGTTTTCGTAGCCTTTGATTTTCTCGGAAAGGTTACGTGCGATGTCTATTATTGGGCGGTCTTTGAATTTGCAGTTATATTTTGTCATTAAACTGTTCATCCTGCTAATGGTTTGCGGGCTACCGTAACCGTCATTGATTTCATTATTATATTTAAACCATCTCATAATGATTTCCTGTTTGCTTGCCTGCTCGCATATGTCCTGGTTTTCTATGCCCTGACTTATCTCATTAATTCCCATGTCAGTAGGCGAATTATATTTTTTCATGTAATTGTTTTTTGAAATGATTTTCTGTATGATTTTCTTGATTATTGTATATGCTTCAACGTCCCTGTTATAATTCACAGAGTTTTTATGGTATTTCTTTTTGTGATACGGGTCAATTAAATTGTAATCGCCAATGTCTGCAGTTGCTGCTTCATATGCTCCGTTTATAGGAGATTTTAAAGGGAGATTCTTGACTGGAAATGTTTCAAATTTCGCATATCCTGAGTCCTTGTTCATCAAGTAATCCTGATAAACCATTGTAAGGCATGTTGCAAGTTTGCCTGAGCCGGGTCCTGCCCCAGCTACTATGACTATTGGTGACATGGTTTTAATGAACGGTTTTTTTGCATATCCTTTTCTGACGTTGGTTAAATTGGTTGGATAGTTTTTGATTATTTTCCGGTAGTAAACGGCAAACCCTTTGGTTTTCAAGTAAGTTCCCAGTTCTTTGGCTTTTTTTTGCTTGTTAAATAGGTTAATTACTATCGTGGAAACATTAAATCCATAACTTTTAACGCTGTCAATCATTTTTAATGTGAAATCCCTGTAAGATATCCCTAGTGAACTGACCTGTTTTTTATTTTCAAGGTCTTTTGCACTGATGCAGAATATGAATTCAATCTTTTTCGTTTTTGCCAGATTTTTTATGACCTGCATTTTAGCATTGAAATGATAACCAGGTAGAACACGCGATGCATGGTAATCAAACATTAATTTACCGCCAAATTCAAGATATAATTTGTCAAATTGTCCTGCCCTTTCAATTATGGCTTTGGATTGTTCTTCAACATATTTTTCATTATTAAAACCTGTCTGTCCCATATAAGAATAATATTCTTTCATGAATTAAGAATACACAGTAGTTTTATAAATTTTAATCTTTTGATTAATTTGTATTAATCTGCTTTTTTTGTTAATTTAATCTTTTTGTAGAACGAGTTTTGTTAATTTAATCTTTTTTCAAAAGTATTTTACCTTATCATTTAATGAAAAGGTAAACTATAACTGCAGGAATTAAGCTTGCCAATGCATACAAAATGTAAATTGTTTCAATGTTTACAAACAATAGTATACAAGTGACCAGGCCAAATACTGGTAGTATTGGTAGCCATCCAATATTGAGTGGTATTTTGAAATGTTTACCTTTGATTTTTTTATTTCTTTCCTTATATCTGATGTGAATGATTGATAGGTTAACCATTGTAAATACTATTAGGATTGAAGCATTGGTAAGGCCTGCAACTGTCTTGATTTCTTTGCCAAAATAAACGAAAAGCATTGATAGTATTACTAAGATTAGAATGGATGCCCACGGTGTTCTTCTGGTTTTATGTATTAAACCGAGGAAACCCGGCAAAATCTTTTTGACTGCCATGCCGTAAACCAGTCGCGAGATTCCCATTAAAACCAGTAAAACAGTATTTGCAGTTGCAAACAGGGCAATATAACCTAAAACAGTGTATGATAAGTCGCCAAATGCGGTTTGCGCTACCAATGCTAACGGTGCATCGCTTTGGCTGAGTGTTTCCCAACCCACTACGCTGACTGCGGATATTGCTACTAAAACATATAGAACTGTGGATATTGATATTGATAATAAAAGCGCTTTAGGCATGTTTTTAATTGGATTTTTGACTTCTTCAGCCATGTTTACCATGTCTTCAAACCCTATGAACGCAAAGAAAACAAGGGATGCTGCCCCAATAATTCCTCCTATTGACGGGATGTCTAAATAGTCAATGCTTCCTATGAAAGGTATGCCCATTATAATAATTAAAATTAGTCCGCCTACTTCAATAAGGGAACAAATGATCGCAAACCATGCTGATTCTTTAACCCCGTAGATTAAAATTACTCCGCACATTAGTATTAATGTCATTCCTATTAATACAGTATTTAGTCCAGTGAACGCTGATAAGTAACCTGCAAACCCCAAAGCAACTGTTGACGCTGCAATAATTCCACCAAAAATCATAAACCAGCTGATTAAATATGACAAAAGTTTATTGTTAAATGCTTTTGTTAAATAGATGTACACTGAACCTGATTGGGGATAGCGTGAAGACAGTTCAGCATAAGTTAATCCTGTAAATAATGCTGTTAATGCAGCTAATATGAATGCTAACCAGAGTCCGTTGCCTGCAAGTCCTGACGCCTGACCGATGATTACATAAATACCTGCGCCAAGTATTATCCCTATTCCTGCGAGTGTTAATTCCCATAGATTAATGACTCTTTTGAGTTTTGGCATGGGTTTATGATAAACATAACGTTTAAATAGATTTAAGTATATTATTAAGTCACAATTAATGATTTGGTGACACAAAATGGTATTTGAACACAAGAGCGAGAAAAAAGGCCCTACGGGGGATCCAATTAGTGTTACTTTGGGTTCTAATGACCCGTCTAAGGTTTCTGGCCAAAATCGATTACAAAAACATTTTGATATTGCCAAACGATTATCTGAACAGGGGAATTTAGGGCAGGCACGAAGGTTTATGAATATTCCTTCAAGTTCTGTTCAACAAAAACCAGTTGATATAACTACGGAGTTAAAAGTTATCACACAATTATACCTTGATAAAGGATTAAAAAATAAGATCAAATATTGGTATGAGCGGGCTAAGAAAAATGCTCAGTATGGTGAATTGGATCTAGCATTGGATGATTTGAGTAACATCAAGGAATTGATATTTATTTATAAGGGATATACTTCTGATCAACGTTATAATTATGAATTAATCCATAATGCAATTTTATTGGAATTTGCACAGCTTGGGTTCGCATCAATGTTATATAATGTGGGTCGTTCGCTTGAGACAGAGGATTATACATCTTATTGCCGGACTTATAATGGCCTGGATCACGCTGTTGCAATTATAACTGAACAGATAAATTTGATAAAGTTAACGTTTAAATCTTCAGAGATGCAAAAAAGTCATGTTTTATATGAATGGGAGGAATGTTTGTATAATCTGAAGGAATGGAAACAATTATTTTTAATGTCAATGGACCTGATTGATTTATTGGACATGTTTATGGACACATTGGATGATTTAAATGAAAGAAAACTGATTTCCAGTTCTGATAAAAAGAATTTGGTTGCAGTATGTTTAGAATTACAACATAAAACCAGAAATAAAGAAGATGTGCATGAAGATAAAGAATATATTAATTATGAAGAATTAGTGATTAAACTTAAGCATAATTGGATAAATCTTATTGAATTTCCTAATTTATTACTGAATGTAATCCAGATACAACATGAAGAGCAACATTTGCATGAATTTTTTGAAGCGTTAGGAGATTAAGTTAAGGTTCTTTTTGTAACCACAAGGTTTATAAAGTTTATTTACATTATTTAGGGTCACCGCAAAGGGTGAAGGTGATAATCTGAATGAAATATTAAAAAGGTTAAGTAACTTGGATATAAGTTTAATTGACTTAAATAAAGTTTCCAACCAAAACCGTAAAGAATTGAAAATCATTGGTTTTAACCATGATAGTATAGAAAATGAATATTTTGAGTTTACTCATATAATTTCAACTAATAAATGTGAACTTTAATTCACATTCTAATTTTGTGTGATCTAAAATTTAGTAATATTCTCTCTTTTCCCATGCAGGCATACTTTTTAATTTGCTGATTACAAATTTTTCTGCTGCTGATTTAGGATAGTCATAGAATTCCATGTAGAATTTAACCAGTTCATTTTTAATTTCTTCATAAGGTTTAAGTTGACCTGATCTTGTACAGCATGACTTACAGTATTCCATGCCGGTTGCTTTATCTTTAAATTTGTCTTGTCTTATTGATCTGCCACACGAGTCACATGATATTTTGCACATATTATCCCCCTCTTTTGAGTTTTATTTTATTTTTGAGTTTTTAGTTTATGTTAAATTACTTTAAACTTATTTTTAATTTCTTATTGACATAATATCCTAATAAAATAACAAATATTAAAATTAATACTTCTGCAAGTATTCCCAGGTATAGCATTGAATATACTACTGTGAAATCAAGTATGAAATGTGCAAGAATTGCAATGCCCAAATATCTCAAATCTTTCTTAATGATGGCATACATAACAAGGATGGATGCAAGGATATGGAATACAATTGCAATTGCCCTTTCAACAAATCCTAATAATGCAAGATAAGGTTGGCTTTCAATTGTTTGTTCCTGAATGCGCATATAATCAATCTGTTCATTTGCTTCCTGTTCAGTTACGCCCTGGTCTATCAATATTTGATGGTAATTATCCAAGCCCATGTCAAATATAGTATAATAACCAAGGAACATTAATGAACCTAAAATTCCCATGACTATTATTGATTCAATGCCACCCCATCCCGCTCCGAACAATTTAGCATTTTCAATGGTTCTTTGCTTGGGTTTAAGTAATTTGATAAACACAATATATCTTCCGACTTCCTCAAAAAGTCCTGCAAGTATTGCAATGTATATACTGATACCAAGTATTGCAATATCCATGCCAAAGCTTGATAAAATAAAATTATATACTATCTCCTGAGTAAATACTAAGATAGGGATATGAATAATTTGTATTGCAATGAAAAATAATGCGCCAAACCCGGCAATTATGAGATCTAATTTATATTTTTTCATATAATAAATTGTAATTCCTATGGGCACCACAATTGACAATAGTATTGCCAGCATTTGAAATATAATATATAATTGATTCATACTTTCAATATATTGTGTATAAATTTATAAACATAAGTTTTACAATAGGTCTAATGAGCAGAAGAAAAGGCAGTTTACATGAGCTTGAAGGTAAAAAAGAACTTGAAACCGATGAGTGGAAAGTTTTTAAGCCCCAGAAAACGTCAATGTTTGGAACTCAGGACATATTTAACATGTTTGATATTGTAGCAGTTAAAGGTGCACGTTTACGTTTTGTTCAGGTTAAAACTAATTCAACTGCCGGTTTTTTGAAAAGATTAACAAAATGGAGAAGTGAACATGAAATGTATGGCGTTTCATGGGAATTATGGGTTCGATATGATGCCCGTATTAAAGATTATAAATGGAAAAAGTATTTTGAAATGGATTATTGAAGATATCAATTATGCTTGTATATTGTATTTATCAACTAATTTTGCAAAACTAAAAAACTAATTTTGTAAATATTCTTTTACAGAAGTAATGCCATCTGCAAGGTATGTTGTCCTGTCAAACAAGTTCCCGAACATTTTGGTCCAGGCATATGATCCTTTTCTGCAAACTTCTAAATATCTGGGTATTGGTTTAATATCTTGGCTTATTATATTATGGCCTTTGCTGTTAATGGTATTTGACATGAACATATAATGATTTTTAAGAGGTTGATGAGTTAGAAGGTTATGTGCCCTGACTTTTTCTAAATGATAATCCTGTTCCCTTTGAATTAATTTATTTAAATCAGCAATAGAATCTAATTTATATGATATAGCATTAAAATTGCAGTTTGAAGATTTAACAACATTTAATGTTCCCTGATATTCATTTTCAGCATAATCTTTCCATGTGTTTCTTGAAACGATTTTATTAAATATTCTTTTCCAGCCCTTAACGTAAACAAGTTGATAGTTTTTTCCTTCAAATTGTTCAGGATTCATTAAAGAACCGTAACCTACTAGCCACATGAGTTAGTAGGGTGAAACAATGTTTATATATATCACTAAATCAACTTTTATATTAATAGGGAATATTATTTGTTGTATCCTCTAATTATTAGTGGAAGTAGGAGGTTATTTGTTATTTAGCGGAAAAAATAGATTGTATATTTAAACCCGAAAATCTTAAATTCCAATGAAAATTGATGAAAATTGATGAAAATTGATGAAAATTGATGAAAATTGATGAAAAACTGATAAAAAGCTGATAATATCTATTACAAAACGCCTATCTCAAATATCAAAAGCCTATTCCAAATATCAAAAGCCTATCCTAAATATCAAAAGCCTATCCTAAATAT
>CAYOKY010000039.1:0-7929 GCA_964404695.1 Microcaldota archaeon
ATGAAGTATCTTAATAGATTTAACGAAAAATTAGGTGACTTATAACTTAATATGTTTATTTTTTGTGTTTACCCACCTGTTTTTCCTGTTCAATCAACTTCCTAATTTTGTTTTTATCTCCCAAATAATAATGTTTTATTGGTTTAAGATTTTTGTCAAGTTCATAAATTAAAGGAATTCCTGTTGGGATATTTAAATAACTAATTTCATTATCATGTATCCTATCAAGGTGTTTAACCAAAGCTCTTAAACTGTTGCCGTGTGCAACAATCATAACGTTTTGTTTTTTCTTAAGTTGAGTTGTTATGGTTTTCCAGTATGGCATAACCCGTTTTATTGTATCTTTTAATGATTCAGTTGTTGGCAGTTCAGATTTTTTTAATGTTGAATACATAGGATCTTTTCCTGGATATCTCTCGTCAGTTTTTTTTAGTGCAGGCGGGCGGGTGTCAAACCCTCTTCTCCATTTCATGAATTGTTTATAACCATGTTTTTTTGAAACTGCAGGTTTGCTTAATCCTTGTAATGCACCGTAATGCCTTTCATTTAATCTCCAGCTTCTTTGTACGGGTTTCCACATAAGATCCATTTCATCTAATATTATCCACATGGTTCTTATTGCACGTTTTAAGTAGGATGTGTAAATAGTTTCAAACTTAATATTATTTTTCTTTAATGTTCTGCCGGCTTCCTTGGCTTCCTTAGTTCCTTTGCTTGTTAAATCAATGTCTGTCCATCCTGTAAATATTTTTTTATTGTTCCATTCACTCTCCCCATGCCTGACTAAAACAAGTTTTACATAAGCATTTGCATTTTTCCCCATCTTTGCATTTTCTTTATTCATATCCTTTCATAAAACTGTTACATATTTAAATTTTACTTACATTTATGAAAAAATGACAAAGTTTCTTTTTATTTCGGGTGGAGTCTTATCTGGACTAGGCAAGGGAGTTGCAACGGCATCTATAGGTAGATTACTTAAAAACCATGACGATAAGAAAATAGTAGTTGTTAAATGTGATGGGTATTTGAACGTTGACCCTGGTACGATGAATCCCATTGAGCACGGTGAAGTGTTCGTTTTAAATGACGGTACTGAAGTTGACATGGACTTTGGACATTATGAAAGGTTTATCGGTGTTGAAAGTGAAGGTGATTGTAACATTACTTCAGGTAAGCTTTTCCTGAGAATTATCAACAAGGAAAGGGAAGGCAAATATCTAGGAAAAACTATCCAAATTATACCTCATGCAGTTGATGAAGTTATATCGTGGTGGGAAGAACTTAAGAATAAACATAATCCTGATTATATGTTAATAGAAATCGGCGGTACGGTCGGTGATAATGAAAATTTCTGGTTTTTGGAAGCTGCAAAGAAAATGTCGCATGTTTATGGAAAAGAAAACGTGTGTTATGTTCATTTGACTTATTTGCCTATGTTATACAATACTGGTGAACTGAAAAGCAAACCTGCCCAAAGAGATATTGCATTGTTAAGGTCAATGGGTATTAATCCTAACATTGTGATTGCCAGGAGTCATTACAAATTGTCTACTAGAATTAAGGACAAGCTTGCCAAATTGTCAGACATTGCTGATGACCAGGTCGTTTCAGCTATTGATGTTGATAATATATATGATATTCCATTAATGTTTGATAAAGAAGGAATAGTTAAATCACTTTCAAAAACGTTGAATGAAGATATTCAACCTGATTTGACAAATTGGAACAAGATTTTACACAATATGAAAAATCCTGAGCATTCTATTACCATTGCAATGTGTGGGAAATATACCGAACTGCACGATTCTTATGCCAGTGTTATTGAAGCACTGTCGCACGCGGGTGCGCACTTAAATGCAAAGGTAAACATTAAATGGATAGAAACGACGGACATTGAAAATAATGTTAAAACTGTTGAAGATCTGTTAAGTGATGTTAATGGTATAATTGTCCCTGGCGGGTTTGGGTCGCGGGGCGTTGAAGGTAAAATTAAAGTTGTAAACTATGCCCGTGAAAACAAGGTTCCTTATTTGGGCATTTGTTATGGGTTGCAGATGGCGGTCATTGAATTTGCAAGGAACGTTTGCAATATGGAAAATGCTAATGGTACTGAGATTAATTCTGATACAAAATATCCGGTCATAGTTATTTTGCCTGACAAGGAAAATGTTAAGGATATGGGTGGCACATTACGTTTGGGTCAATATCCTGCCAACCTTAAAAAAGGTACTAAAGTTCATGGGTTGTACAATGAGGACGTTGTGTATGAAAGACATAGGCATAGGTATGAAGTTAATCCTGAATATCATAATATTTTAAAAGAAAAAGGGTTAATATTTTCCGGGATGTCTCCAGACGATCGTTTGGTTGAATTTATTGAAGTTGAAGACCATCCTTATTTTGTTGCGACACAGGGTCACCCTGAATTAAAGTCAAGGTTTGAAAAGCCTGCACCTTTATTTTATGGTCTGGTTAAATCAGCTCTTGATGTTTTGTCCCAAAAACAATGAACGCTGTGTGAACAAGTTCCTTGCTATGGGGTCGCACCCCTTTTTCCCTTACTATCCATTCCCTTTTGATTGATTCCATTGCAAACATGTTGCGGAAACCGTTGTTTAAACATTCTAAATAAAATGTTTTCATCTGTTCAACGTTTGGAAGGTAACCGATAATCTGTCCGCCTTGTTTTAATGCGTTGAATGCTATAGGTATAACCTCATCAGAATTGGGCATGTCCAATATTACTGCGTCAACATCTTTTTCTTTGATTCCCAGTTTTACGTCTTTATTTTTAACGTTAACATTTTTTATTCCGCAGGTTTCAAGGTTTTGTTTGATCGTTTTATAATAATCTTTCTTGATTTCATAAGTGTAAACCTTTTTGCAAACGTTTGCAAGTGATATTGTCAAAAATCCTGCTCCCCCGCCAGCTTCAACGATTTTACTGTTTTTGCCCAGGCCAGAGTACCCGATGATTATCCCGAAATCTTTAGGGATGATAACCTGCGGTCCGCCGAAATGTCCTCTTTTAAGTTTATTTAATATTGGATTTAATCTGACTCTAATTTCTTTTTGTCTCATATGTTAATTCTGAGCATTAATGTTTTTAAGTTTACTTCTCTATTTCTATTTCTCAGTTTCAACTTCCCTGTTTCAAACTATTGCCATTGATAAATCTAATTGATAAATTTTATTGATAACTATTTGACAAATAGAATTGACAACTATCATTGACAAAACCATTAAACATTTGACAAAAATATTACACATAATTAAACTAATATAATTATTGATATGATAACTGAACTAATCACTGGATTAAGAAATAGTTTAACATTATGTTTGCAAGGTTGATAATGATAATTAAAATGATTACTATTAATAGAAATGTTTTAGGGTCAATGGGTAATCCTCCCATTTCTACATCTCCTGTACTGCTTATTCCTGCCATTGATCTTGGCATTTTATATCCGACTCTCTTGATTGACATATTATATTATTTCATCTAAAGATTTTTAAAGCTAACATTTATAATTAAAAATATGGTAAGCAAAACTAAAAAGTCAAAAAGGAGTACTGCTAGGAAAAAAGCAGTAAAGAAAACTACTATGACTAAAAGGTCTAAGGTTAAACGTAAACCTATAAGGACTAAGGCAAGCTCCAAAACTAAAACCAACAAAATGCCAATGCCGGATACTGATAATAATTTGATAATAGGCTTATTGATAACAGTAATAAGTTTAGCTATCTTAGTATATAGTTCTCAAAGTGGATTAAATGTTAATTCGCCTGTAACTATATTGTCTGGTGTTGCGATCTGTTTAGGTTTTATAATTTCTGTAAATAGTATTAAGGAGTAGGTGTTTATATGGAAATTGTCTATCACTGTTCAAGCGATGTTAAATCTAAAGTTCAGACTATTTTGGAACAAGACAGTATTGCACACGTTTCTTTTGCACGACAGGGTTATGAATTCAAAGACGGTAAAGCTTATGATGTTGATGGATGGATCCTGTATATTAAAGGGGAACCCAAGTTCTTTGAATGGGCTGACAAGCAATTGGGTGATTATGTAAAGAAATTGCCTGATGATAAAGCCCAAGATATAATGGCTGAACTTAAGATTGAAAAGGATAAAGCAAGTGAAGCGTTTGGAAGTTTGTTCGGTTGAATAAATGTTCGGGTGACCAAATTGATTGATAATTTCTTTTTGATTTTTGGTGTCATTATATTTTTAGGATTTATAGCAGAAGTTTTGTTTAAAAAATTTAAGATATCCAATATAATTACTTTAATGTTGTTAGGTTTTATTATTGGACCTTTATTGGGCCTGGCAGACGTTTCTGATGGTGGGATAATAAAATCTGTTTACCCTATTGTCGGGACATTGGCATTTATTATAATAATGTTTGATGCCGGTGCAAAGCTTAATATTAATCGTATCATGACCACGTTGCCCAAGGCGACTTTGTTTACGATTCTTGTTTTTGTATTTAACCTTGTACTTTTAACATTGTTTTTGAATTATTTTATTGATTGGCCTTTTCTTGAGGCAGCTTTATTTAGTGCAGTTGTTGGGGGTATAAGTTCACCAATAGTAATTTCATTGGTGCGTAATCTGCCGATAACCGATAAAGTTAAGGAAGGATTGATTTTTGAGTCAACTATTACCGATGTGTTATGTGTTTTAACTAGTGTGATTATTATTCAGATTATCATTAATGGTGCTGAGACTTTAACAATTAATTCAATTTCCGTGTTTTTCATATCAACATTTTCAATATCTATCGTGTTCGGTGCGCTTGCAGCCATACTATGGATCGCAATGTTGTTTAAACTTCCAAAAGGCGCGTCCAATTATATCTTAACTATGGCAATGTTGTTTGTGGTATATGCATTGACTGAATATTCTGGAGGTAACGGTGCAATATCAGTTTTGATTTTTGGTATATTTGCTGGACATCTGAAGGAAATAGGGCAGTTTATTGTTTATGAAGAATTAAATGTTATAGATTCAACGTTCCTGAATTTTCATGATGAAATAACTTTTTTCGTCAGGACTTTCTTTTTTGTTTATTTGGGTTTGTTAATCAGTATAAGTTATATTAATCCTGTAACTTTATTTTATAGTTTATTGGTTTTATTTATTGCAGTGTTGGTCAGGATTATAGCTAAATTCTTTGTATTCCCTGACCTGAGGAACGGTGATGCTATTGTTGTTAATACTATGGTGCCCCGTGGCCTGGCGGCAGCAGTTTTGGCATTCTATCCGTTAACTTATGGTATTCACTTGGTCAATTCATTTGAAGAGATTGTTTTCATTGTAATTTTGATAACTAACCTGTTCCCTTCATTTATTGTTTATTTGTATTGGAACGTTATGAAGAAAGATGATGGGAGTTCGGGCAAATCCGAACAGATTAAGAACGATTTAAATACTTTGGCAGTGGAATGATGTCATGGAAGATGCAATTATAATGGATAAAAGAACGTTCAAATTGTTGGCTTCAGAAACAAGAATAAGTATTCTTAAACTTTTGAAAAAACGTGATTATAATTTATCTGAAATTGCATTAAAACTTTCACTTTCAAAGTCAACTGTCAAAGAACATGTTGATCTTTTGCTTAAAGCTGATGTTATAACAGTTATTGACAGAGGTAAATGGAAATATTATTCCTTGACTGGTTACGGTAGCAAACTTATAAATGATAAAGATGATGGATATAACATTCGAAGAGTAGTAATTATTCTTGCAATGCTTATGATTGGTTTTATGTTCGTTTTTATGATGGTTGATTCTTTCGTATTGAATTCCTCAGAGGATGAACAGTTGGGCGTTTTGTCTACATCAGAACCAATAGAGTCAAATTATGTTCCTTTATATTCTTCGCTACCGGATTCTGATGCTACCAGTTCTCAGGGATCTGTTCCAAAGGAAGCAGAGGGTTTTAATGTCAATACAACTAACGGTTCAATTTCACCCAACAATTCAACATCTTCTGATTAACGATTACAATTGCATTTGACAATTTAACATCTTCTGATTAACGATTCAATTGCATTTGACAATTCAACATCCTTTTTTCCAATCAACGATTTAAATGAATCTAACTTTTACAAAATAAATAATGGGTTCACTCCATAACTTCTCCATAACCTTTATAAAACGTTTCTGGGATTAGTAATTTATGGATTCTTATAATGCACTTTTAGATAAGGCTTACTCAGAATTGCCTGATAAGGCTAAAGAACATGATGTAAGATTTGAAATACCTGTACTTGACATTTATCAGCAAAGTAATAAAACCATGATAAAGGGGTTTACAAATCTTTGTGAGAAGATAAGAAGGGAACCTAAGTATGTTTGTAAATATTTTTCTAAGGAGCTTGCAGTGCCTGTGTCTGTGGAAGGCAATAATATGGTTTTGTACGGTAAGTTTACAATCAGAATGGTTACTACTAAATTTGAAAAATATCTTAAAAAGTATGTATTATGCCCAGAATGCGGTAAACCAGACAGCCATATCCTTGAACAGGAAGGTATTAAATTATTGGTTTGCGAAGCTTGCGGTGCAAGGACTTCAGTAAGGTGATTGATTGAAAGTATATAAAAACAGAAGTAAATACAAAACTAAACGTAAAAAGGTTAATACCGATACTGAGGAAATTGTAAGGGTTAGGTTGCCTAAGAAAGGTGAATTTTTTGGTAATGTTGTAATGTTAATGGGCGGTTCACGTCTTCAGGTTGATTGTGAAGACGAAAAAACCAGAATTTGCAGAATTCCTGGCAAATTTAAAAGAAGAATGTGGGTCAGGCCGGGTGATTATGTTATAATTGAACCTTGGACCATACAGTCTGATGAACGTGCTGATGTTCTATGGAGATATACTCGTGGACAGGTTGAATGGTTGAAAAGACATGGTTATCTTAAAAATATTTAACTATTTGATATGCTTTTGTTATCATAATTTTTATTTTTGATTTGAATTTACGTTTGAAAAAATGAATTTGTGTTTTGGAAATTAAACTTTTCTAGAGGGTGGGAAGATGGAACTGCAAACAGTTCATTTTGATATTGGTTATAATATTATTCTTGGACAGAGTCATTTTATTAAAACTGTTGAGGATGTTTATGAAGCAATTATTAATGTTAATGCTAATGCTCTTTTTGGTATTGCTTTTTGTGAAGCGTCGCAGGATATGAAAATACGTTTTGACGGCACGGATACTGAAATGCAAAAGTTGGCAGTGGACATGGCCAAAAAGGTTATGTGTGGTCATTTCTTTGTTATTGTTTTGAAAGATATTTATCCAGTCAATGTTTTGAACGCACTTAAAACCGTGCCGGAAATAGTTACTTTGTTTTGTGCAACGCAAAATCCTATTGATGTTGTGATCGCTGACGTTGACGGCAGGAGAGGAGTATTGGGAGTCATTGATGGTCAGTCCAAGGACCTGATTGAAACTGATGATGATGTTAAGGCAAGGCATGATTTTCTTAGGAAAATCAATTATAAGAAGTAATATTTAGCTGGTGATAATATGGATGAATTTGAAATGAAGGGACAAAAGTTTGATAAGATGATGCAATCTCTTGACAACCAGCCCGAACCTATTTCTAGAGATGCTCATAAGATTGTACTTTATTCATCGCCGACATGTCCTTATTGTAAGCTTGTAAAAGATTATCTTGATAATTTAAAATTTAAATTTGAAGAAATTGATGTTTCTGCTGATCCTGACAAGGCCAACGATCTGGTGAGAAAGTCAGGGCAAACTGCTGTGCCTGTTTTGGATATTGATGGTCATATTATTGTTGGGTTCAATCGTTTAATGATTGATAGATTGTTAAATGTAGATTAATGTTTATTTTAGGTTATACTTTTATTGTTAAACAATAATCAATTATCTTCTATTAGTTAAT
>CAYOKY010000040.1:0-7898 GCA_964404695.1 Microcaldota archaeon
TCATCACCGCCCAAGGCCAGTGAAATATCTTTCATTGCAGTCATTAATATCATTAGATCAAGCAAAAATAATAATAACGCAACCGCAAGCTTTTCCGAATAAATGGTGAATGAAGATAATACACTAATTAGATATGCTTCATATAGATTCCCAAGACCGTATTTAGCCAAAGGACCGAAAAGCATGCCTGCAAACCGTAACATTGCTTTGATCAATGTCATCGAATCATTCCACATGCCTGAAAATAATTCAATAAAGAAATTTTGTTTTAACCCTTCATAGTTTGATGAACGCACTGCAGGATCAAGGTCTTCAGCCATAACATTCTTATCAAAATCATTCATAAACTTGTTCATTTTTGAAGAGTCTGAAGAACTATATTGGCCAACACCACCCCCGGAAGTAGACGATGAACCGGTTTCAACGTCATCACTCATAGTGTCTATCTGATTAATCTGATCTTCAGTGGGCGATTCATAACCCATTGAATCTGAAAAAACTAAATAATCTGATAGGCCAGTATCAGTTGCACCTACCAGTATAGGGGTAGGCTCACCCATAATATAATTATCAATTATTACACTGTTCATTACCAACAACAAAGGATAAACAAAGAAACCCGCAAGACAAAACGCAAGGATTGTTGACCCGGTCTTACGTGTTAAAGGAAACGCTCTTAGAATAACTGCCAACGGTAAAAAATATCTTAATAAGGATGTTTTAAAAAACAATAACAATTGGGTTTGCATTTCAATCAAAACCCAGCCAGACATTGCAACAATAATATATTTGGTTAAAAATTCACTAATAAAACCAAGACCTGCAAACATTGAAGGTTTAAGATGTAAAATAAAATATTTAAACCCGGAAATCTGCATGAAAAACATATAAGAAATCAGTGAAGTAGTAGCAAACTCTGAGAAATATGTGCCCAACGAATTCAAATATGCAAGCGCATAATCAAAATAGAAAGGATTCAACAGATCATTAGAAGTAAATCCTGAGAAATTGCCCACTAATAATATTTTAATCAAACTATCAATAAAAATAATGGCAAACCCAATGAAAAATAAAATGAAAATCGTTCTTAAAACTTCACCAAGCTCAGTTTTCGCCCAACCTTTCATTTCAGGATAGTTGAAAAATGAAGAGATTATATAAGCTAATGACACCCCGATGACACTTATAATTAAACCTACAACTACAGCTAACAGTGAAGTTCCGTTAATTATACCCTGTGCACCGAATATCATAGAACTTAAAATCACAAATAAACCTCCTTAGGGGTATTTGCATTACTTAGGATAATTATAATTTTTAATACTGTTATTATATTCTTCATCCCTTATAAAAGTCAATATTAATATATTTAAAGTTATGCGTATTTAATTTTTAATATGTATGATGTCGCGATAATAGGGGCAGGACCGGCAGGGTTATCTTTTGCAATACACGCAGAAGAATTGAAAATAATAGTCCTGGAAGAACATAAAGAAATAGGTGCCCCGGTACACTGCGGTGAATGCATATCTGATTTATGCCTCCAGAAATTTGGGTTAACGCCTCCTAAAAACGCAATCGCGCGGGCTGTCAAGGGAGTTAAAGTCATATTTCCAAAAGATAATTTTACACATTTGAATGAAAGAGGTTACGTATTAAATAAAAACGAATTTGAAAAGTATTTGGCAGACATAGTAACAAAAAAAGGTGCCGAAATTAAAACAGGAACAAGAATTGTGGGCATTGAAAGAAAGGAAGGTTACTGGACATTGAAAACTGATTCTGCAACAGATTCTAATACAATTAATGCAAAAATCATAATTGACGGCACTGGGCATGTTCAATTAATATCGCAGTTATTAAACCTGAATAAACCATCACAAAAAGTTATAGGGGTACAATATCTAATGGAAGATGTAAAAAATGAAGATTACCTGGAATTTTATTTATGGCCCGACCTTGCACCACAAGGGTATCTGTGGTCAATACCAAAAGATACAGGCATGGGACTTGCTAACATCGGGCTTTCAACAAGTGACATTAAAAATTCAAAAAGATATCTGGACGAATTTATTAAAATCAAAGGATATTCAAAGATAAAAAAAACGTTTGGCGGGATGATACCACACTCAGGACCGCTTAAGAAAACGTATCACACAGGCATTATGCTGGTTGGGGACGCTGCTGGTTTTACGTCACCTCTATTTGAAGGAGGCACACATTTGGCATTAATGTCTGGAAAGATTGCCGCAGACGTTGCAAAACAGGCAATTGCCAAAAATGATTATTCAAAGGAAACCTTAAGCTGGTATGAACAGTTATGGGAACAGGAATTCCCTCCTTATGAAAAAATCGTAAAAGGCAAGGATTCATTGTATAATAAATTAGATGGAAATGATCTGGCAGTCATTGGAAATTTGCTCCCGGAAAACTTTGACAATTTTAGGTTAAAGGAAAAGTTATGGATGGGTATGAAAATGATGGTAATAAATCCTAAACTTTATCAAAAGGATGTTGTAAACGCATTAACGGCTTTTGGATATTCAAAAGCTGAAGCTTATGGGTGGTAAAAATGGAGATCGAATTTGTAAATCAAAAAAATAAAAACTCAGCAGTAGAACTGAACAATGTTAAGTTTGAAGCAGAATACGGTGAAAATATTATTTTGCCTGACAAGAAAAAAGCATACATAGGTATGGGCAAAGATAAAATGTCAAATGAACAAATTAAATTCTTAGGAATTTTGACAGGGCAAATTTCACGCGAACAAAATGAAGATGAAATAACAATCAACATCAAAGAAGCAGACGACAAATGGGTAAGAGAAATTACGTTCGGTGTTTATTTTTCCAACTATAATTACACATTCAAAACTAAAGACAAAAACAAGAAACCGCAAATTAAACAGGTTAAATTCATAATCAACGGCAAAGATAAAAATGAAGACACGGAAATAAAAAATGTGTGCGAAGCAGTCAACGCAGTCAGAGAAATGGGTGACATGCCATCAAACATGAAAACTCCAGACTTATTTCTTAAATCCGTTAAAAGAATTTTTGACAAGGAAACTATTACATTAAACACAATTGAACATGATAAACTTAAAGAACTTGGAATGAACGGAATAATTGCAGTAGGACAAGGAAGTAAACACCCGCCAAAACTCATAATCGCAGAATACGGCAAAGAGTTTATAGATAACGGAACTTATGCATTGGTAGGCAAAGGAATAACTTTTGATTCAGGAGGAATATCCATTAAACCTTCAAGAAACATGCACGAAATGAAATATGATATGCTCGGTGCTGCAACAGTCTTTGGAAGCATTTTAGCAATAGCAAAAAATAAAGTCAAAAAACATATAGTTGCAGTAGCAGGCATTGCTGAAAACATGCCAGACGGAAACGCACAAAGGCCAGGAGACATAATCACAATGTACAACAAGAAAACAGTTGAAGTTTTGAACACGGACGCAGAAGGAAGGTTGGTTCTGGGCGATGCACTTGCATACACTGAAAAAACATTTAATCCAAAACACATTATTAATTTTGCAACATTAACTGGAGCAGTTGTTGTAGCCCTGGGTCATAGGTGCGCAGGAGTAATGGGCAATGACCAAAAACTGATCAATGAAGTTATAAAAGCCAGTAATGAATCAGGTGACAGGTGTTGGGAACTGCCATTATGGGATGATTATTTTGAAAACATTGAAAGTAAAATTGCTGACTTTGCAAATGTTGGAACTACGCCTCCAGGTGCAGCAGGAACAATAACTGCAGGCATTTTCCTGAAACAGTTCGTTGACAAAGTCCCATGGGTGCACATTGACATTGCAGGCACTGGATGGTATGACAAGAAAAAACCGTTTGCACACAGCGGACCAAGCGGGTTTGGAGTAAGATTAATGTACGAACTTCTAACTTCATAAACCAGAAAAGAACACATTTTTAAATTATTCTGACAACAATACATGCATGGCGCCTAAAAATAAAAAACCAAATTCAAATCCTTATTTAGCCATAGGCGGGCATACAATGGTCTTTGTAACACCTTATAAAGAAGTATCAAAAAATTTAATTTACCCAATGGACCCGTTTAGTTTTAATGAATTTAAACGATTTAAAGAAAAATATGACAAGGCATTGGATACACTGGGCATAATACATGAACCCACATCCATCAACTGTCAGCTCTCAGAATTCGGTAAGGTTAACGTCAGCCTACTTCAGAAACATTTTGCAGAAAAGGATTTAATAAAAAACTTTGAAGATAATGATGAACGATGGGAACATGTTTTTATTAAACTGATTGAAGTGAGTTTAGTATTGGATAACCAAAATGCAAGTGAAAGGATTGCAGTTGACAATAATGTAACTAATTGGGCATATCAAAACGGCCAACTCATTTTAATAGACGATTTTCCTCCTAACATGATTGAAAACGGATTGTTTCATGTTTTCACTCGCGGAAGGAAACTTCAAATGCCCGTCAATTTGTTACCGGAATTATACATTGAACTGAAAACATCTAGCAAAAACCTGATTCATTTCAGAAAAACTATAATGGATCGGCCAGCACTGGTTGAGAAAATGGATAAACAGTTAAATGAAATGCACATTGATTTTGATGAAAAAAGATTTCAAATCAGGTTGGCAGAAAACATTACAGGAATTCAAAGATTTTTCATGCGAACTATGGCAGAACTATTATATGGTTAAAATACTTAGAAAAAATTACTCTGGCAACTGGAACCCTGTCTGAACCAACAAATAAAATTGACCACTAATCTTTTAAACTAAATTAAATATAACATAATTATATATGATGATGAAGGTGATCTCTGAACCTTTCTTTTCCAGTTGAAAAGGTCTAGGTAGTGATGATTGACGTGCGGTCTGATATACATTTGAAAAGTCCATAATGAGTATGCATTAATTCCAGATATTTTGAGTATTCATTTTTGCGTATTTGTTTTTGCCTAATCATTTTCTTCTGTTCATCTACCTTAACACTGGAAGTACCTATCTGGATTATTTGTTTTCTTTTTACATAATCTTTTTGTACCTGATTGAATGTCTTTCTCGCACCATACAACAAAGGATTAATATGAGGCAATAAAGAAAATATAACACTGTTTATTAGGGTTGTTTTCCGGTCTATGGTTCCATCTGTGAAATAACCCATTTCTTCCATTTGTTCTTTTATGTTATCTCCATTTGAAAGCTTATCAAGCTCTGGCCAAAATTCCACGCCATTTTTCAATTTTGAAACTATGCCAACAGGAAGCTGAAGCCCTGCAGAGATTGCATGACCTAGTTTATAATTCATACAATGCTGAGTAGAAACCACTGTCGTGCTAAAATAAAGTTTTGATCCGTCATCTTTTGATACATCATCATATGTTTGAACCCCAATCTTTATGCCTATTTCAATCCTAGTTTTCAAATTAACAGCTTCTTCAGATGTTATTGTTTCAGTGGAAGCAAATTGTCTTCTCAATTCTGCCATCTTAAACAAATCATCATCAAAAGGAGTACCCCTCTCCTCTATTGGTGAAATGTTTTTCACTTCAAGATTAAGCGCATATAAACTGAATGCGAATGCAACTGCGTTTAATTTCATTGAACTATTTGTAGGCAATATAACATGCGTGTCCAAGTTCCAAGGACATTCAATTGCCTTTCTATATTGATAAATTGGGACATTATTTTCTCTTTCAATATGACCATGCATATTTCTCTGCTTAAACATTTCATTATTTTTAAAATAAGTCATTGCCATTGATACGCTTTCATACCCCAAGGTATTCCTGTCAAGCACATTTTTTGTCAGCACATCAACGCCCCCACCAGCATATTTTGTATTATTCTGGCCAACAAGCTCATCAAAAACAGTGCCAAATTCCTTCCCATTATTTATTTCAGTCATCATACACTCTGGAATAGGGTAAAAACTTGACCGGCCCCAGCCAACCTCATTTTCATTGTTTATTATACAGGTAAAAGTCCCATTAAAATAAGTTTTAATTATTGGAACATAAATAATTCCGCTCTCCATACCAACACAAAAATCAGCATATTGTCCTTTATTTTTTACTTCTTCCTGCATGCCCTTTGCTCTGTTAAATGCACCCTGCAATATTTCCCTTCCAAACGGTTGGGCAGGCACACCTGAAGAGATATCTTTTAAAATAACATCTGTTTGAACTCCGGGAAAATGATTTTCAATCCCATATTTAATACATTTTACTTTTTGCGGATTGCCTGTACCAACAGCTATAACCATTTTCTTATGTGCCATACCCTATATGTTAAGATAAAACCTTATAAAATAATATTACATTTATTACAACATTTGTTTTACATTTGTTTTACATTTGTTTTAGACTAATTTATAAGTCATAAGAAAATTATAATTCATAAGAAATTTATTTTATAAGTCATAAGAAATGTTCTAATTTTATTTTAATTAACCCATAAAAAATGAATTAACGAAAAAGAAATTGAAAAATTAACAAGGATAATAAGCCCCAATAAACTGGTCGTAAAAAGATTTGCATGCATTAGACATGTCTTGTTTATAATTTGCATCTAATTTATCTATTTGTAAATTAACTTTTGTTATTTGCTCTCGGTTTGGAGGTAAGTCAAACTCATAAGTATCAATACTTCCAATATTATAAAGTATATGACCAGAAATCAATGGACTACACAGTTCACTTAACAAACAACGTTCCTGTTTTCTAAACTTTTTGTGTACGTTTTCAACATATACATAAGCACGAAGCAGATCAAAATCGCTTATCGGCTTAATTGAAGCATTAAAAAACGACGCAACCATCTGCCAGTTTCTTGCACGGTTTACAAAAGTGCTTGCCTTTTTAAAACCTGAAAAATCCCTTGTACCTATAACTACAGAGGCCTTATGAAAATTCCTATTGGCATGTCTTTCAAAAAAGTTAAGTTTTTGTTTGTGTGCCATAGTCTTTCATTGTGTAGAAACGTTTATAAACATAAATTAAAACAGATCGTGTGAAAAACGGCACAACCTCAAATTTCCTGTTTTTTACAAAAAGATACTATCTGCAAATTAAATAAAAAGGCATTTAAACATTAACTTTACATATTATTCTATGAGATTAGATGATAACGACTTGAAAATACTGGACTTACTTTCAATCAACTCAAAACTAAAAATCAAAGAGATAGCAGGAAAGCTCAAAATGAAAAACGCAACTGCCGCATATCATTTGGGGAAGATTAACGGAATAACTACCAAAAAAGCCATTATAAATAATTATCTTATCGGTTCAAGCCAATTTAAACTTTTCATCAAACTTATGGATTTTGAAGATAAAACAAAGAATGAAATTGAACAGTTTTCAATGCAATGCTCCGAAGTTAATAAGGTATCACATATCAACGGTACTTTTGATCTGGTCATACATTTTGAAGTTATGAACCACGGGAACTTTACAGATTATTATGAATTACTAATAGAAAAGTACGGTAATAAAATCATTTATCAGGAAATAACCATTCCTACCAGATCAACACGAATCATGGGCAACAGATTCAGAACCAATCAAACAAAAATTATAATGATTAAACCATGTAAACCAATTGAAGTAACTAATAATGAAATTAAAATATTAAGATCCATTAATCCATTAAAAAATATTAAAAAACTTAACAGTCTGACAGGACTGGACGACAAAACCATTAGAAAATATATCAAAAAAATGGAAAAGAAAAATATAATCTTAGGATATACTATTGATGTGGGCACTTTAGATACAGAGTATGAAAAGTATATTGTAAGATTCAGCTGTAAAGACAAAAAGACATTAAAAAATTTCTTAGGCAAAACCCAAGGAGTTACATATATTGAAGAAGCCA
>CAYOKY010000041.1:0-1269 GCA_964404695.1 Microcaldota archaeon
CTTGCTTTGACTTGCATGTATGGGTCAAACACGTTTTGTCTTGCACGTAAACTTACAGGTTCTTCGCCTGTGTATCTCCGTGCAGCGTTTTTCCCGCGTGGACAATAAGCACACTTGCCGTGTGGGCATCCGCTCACGGTCATGACTGCTAACGGTGTGACTCCCGACATTGTTCTGGATGGCACTTTTATAAGTAATTTCCTTAGTTTTTTATTTTCCTCGGAAATGTATTTGAGAATATCAGAATTGCGCGGAACATTACACTTGTCCTGTTTTGAAAATTTCCTTTTAACTTGGTCCAATATTGTTTTGAATTGTTTATTTGAAATGTCTGGATTATTGTTTAACAATTCATTTAACTTTTCAGCAATTTTTTCTGCGGTAGTCAATTTGATCACTCAAACAGATTAGAAATTATGCCTAATATTGAATGTACCGGTGACTCAATTATTGGGAAAAGTAATAGCCCGTTGTTTGTGGATTTCATATCTGAAATCAAATCAGGTTTAACTTCAATCTTGACATTTTCGCGTTCATAAATTATATCTGGTGAACCATATGATTCACTTATTATAGTTATGTCATAGTTTTCCTCTTCCGGAACTACAACTTCATATTCAATCTCTTTCTGGCTTTTTGCAGGGATATAAATCTGTTTTTTAAAGGACCATTCCTTGACTCCTTCGCTTCTTATGACAAATTCATCTTCAGTGTTTCCTTTGTTTACAATAACAATATTAAAAACTGCGGGCTGGCCTGCACCTACAACCTTTTCCTTGGGTGTGACCTGCATGTCCATAATGTCATGTTTAATATTAAGTTTACAGTTAACTGTTATGTTTCCTAGATTATTGGCATTGTTTTCATCAACAATGATTATTTGAAAAGTATATTCTCCTTCATTTGCATATGCTGAGCTTGTAATCCTTGCTTTTAATATTTCATCATTAAGTTTACTGTCAACGCCAAGCCATCCATCTGGCTCATTTTCAATTATTGCCTGGTCCCACCAGCCTATTCCTTGTACACGCGGATTAAATTCAACGTACATAGTTTGCCCTGGTCCTATGGTCCCCAGGTTTATGGTATCTTCGTCTTTTACAGTTTTTGAATAAGGTTCAGTAATTTCAATACTATCTATTGCATGAACTGTCAACGAAAATAAAATCAATAACATTATAATTTTCTTCATTTTTATCCCCATATTAATAAGACCAGAATAAGTTTATAAATCTTTAGAATATATTACTAATAATTACTAATGATAAA
>CAYOKY010000041.1:1369-7784 GCA_964404695.1 Microcaldota archaeon
CCAGAATAAGTTTATAAATCTTTAGAATATATTACTAATAATTACTAATGATAAAGGGTTGCCAAAGATAAAAAGTTAGCAAAGATAAAAAGTTAGCAAAGGTTAGCGAGTGATTTTATGGACTATAGAAAATTTTGTGTTAACTTTGAGTTATAAGGTGAATTTATGAAAAAGGTAATGATATTATTAATAATTTCTTTAATTATTTTTGGGTTTGTCGCCGATGTACATGCTGTAGATTCGACTGAAACATCACAGAATATTACGTTATACGTTGGCCAGGGTTGTACTCATTGTGCTAAAATGCATGCTTTGTCCGATAGTTTAAGTGACAAATACAATTTTTCTATTGTCGTAAAGGATGTTTATACTAATTATCAATATAATGATGAACTCCGGGAACTATGGGATGAGTATGGTGTGCCTAATGAACAGGGCATGCGAGGCGTTCCAACGATATTGATGGGGAATTCAATGTTTATCGGGGAAATTAGCAATGATAATTTTGAAACAGCACTTCAGATGTGTTTTAATGGCACTGTATGTCCAAAAGGCTATTATTATAATCCAACTTTTGATTTGTTTTTGAATAATACTGCAAATGCCCATCCTATTGAACCGCAGGGTAATGAATTGACATGGGGCGCAATCTTTATTGGTGCAATGGCGGATTCCGTTAATCCATGCACTATTGCAGTTCTTGCTATGCTTCTTACCACTATCTTTATCCAGAAGAGAAGACGAAATGTAATTCTTGCAGGGTTATTGTTCACTGCTGTTATATACGTTATGTATTTCCTTATGGGTATAGGATTACTAACAGCAATTGCACAGTTTGAGCTTCAATTATTGTTTCTGGTTGTCATGACGTTCCTTGCATTGATAATGGCGTTTTTGGAAATTAAAGCTTATTTGAATTATAAGCCGGGTATGTTGGCTATTGAAATGCCGATGTTCTTAAGACCGCACGCGAAAAAGATTTTGTCAACTGCGACATCTTACCCTGCAATTATCATTGCTGCGATATTCTGTTCCCTGTTCCTTTTACCGTGCTCTGCCGGACCGTATATAACCATTTTAAGTTTGGTTGCCCAGGCCAAGACGGTTGAGCATTTGACTTACCTTGCGGTTTACAATTTAATTTTCGTTTTGCCCATGATAATAATTACTATTATTGTCGGTGCCGGGTTGTCTACTCCTGAACAGGTCAAGGATGCAAAAGATAAATATATCAAGCAAATGCATTTGATTGCGGGTGTGTTGATGGGTTTGTTGGCATTGTTCCTGGTTATGCAGGTGTTATCCTTTTTTGGTATAAATTTATTTTAAATATTTTCATTTTTTTATGTTTTAATTTTTTAGTAATGTTTTTATTATTTTAGTTTTATCATTTTGTTATTGTTTGGAGTTGATTTTATGGGTATGGATTGGACTGAATTTAAGCATGGGAAGTATCAAACTTACGTTCAGGAATACGGGAAAGGGCTGGTTGATGAAAAGATTATACCTCTTCTTAATGTATTAAACTCTAAACCGTATTATGTTACAACTTCATCATGCTCAGGCCGTATTATTCTTTTAGAATATACCAAAGGCAAGAGTGATTCAAGTTTTTATAAGAAATGGCACAGGGAGATTACTGATGATGATTTAATCAATTCAATACATGATTATAATGGTAGCAAGACGTTATGGTTTTCCATGGATTCATTTATTTTACATTTATATGCCGAAGATCTTGCGTCTGCCCAGAACTTTTTGAAGGTTACTAGGGAATTGGGAATCAAACGTGGCGGGATAAATCATATTAAAACATATCCTTTTATTGAAATAATGGGCAATGAAAAATTGTTTTTTCCTGTTTATGATAAACATATTTTGGTTAATGATGATTATTTGAAGAAGACAGTTAACCTTTCAAATACTTTGCTTGATAAGGTATATTCTCGTTTGGATATAATGGTTAATGAATATAATAAATTGTGATTATCTACATTTTTTTGATTAGTTGTGTTTTAATTGTTTTATTTAATTGGTTTTTTTCGTTAATTAATTTTTATTAATTTTTTTTATTTGTCACAGTCATTTAATTTATCAATAATTCATTTATTCATTTTTTAAATTGTTTAAGTATTTGTTCAAATTCGTCAAACGTATACAAATTAATGCTTTCAGAATTTAATTCAAGTTTGAATGCTAATACTTCCTTGCTATGTGAATATAGCTTGGAAATAAACCGTTTCTTTGTTATTTCATTTTCAAATAATAAAATTATGTTGACGTTCCTGTTCATCATGCTTTGTTCTATGGCCTGTTTAGGATTTTTGTAAACTATAATGTAATATTTCTCCCCGCCAAGTTCTATTTCTGTATCATAATCTTTGCTTTTATTAAAATTTTCAAATTTGATTACATTGTTAATAAACATGTCTCTTAGCATTCTTAAATGTGTAATGTCTTTTATTGTCATGCCCATTTCTTCTTCCCATTTTTGTAAACCATAGTGTCCTTTGTATGACCTTACATAATCCTCTGAGCTTAGGAGGTCTAGTATTTTTTCAATGTTATGTTCAGTTGCATTAATAGCTCTGCCTCTGTATGATAAACGTAATAATCCGCTTTGAAGTTCTTCTGTTTTAATTGGCAGGTAATGCCATCCATAGTCCTTGTTTATCTGGTCAATAAGGTTTACAATCTGGATTCGTTTTAATGGTACTGTTATTCTTGAGATTGGTGCAAAATCAGGAATGTCCAGATAAAAGATTGGGTTATCCTTTCTGCTGAACTGTATTCCCAATGCGACAATAAACACTGAAACAATTAATATCATTAAATAGAACGGGTCGCTAAGATAATCTATTATGCTTTTTCGTTTAAGGTTTAATGTTTTGGACACTCTAATGTTTTCCTGTCCATTGCCTCTGCCAAAATCTACTATTAGTTCATATTCTCCACTACCAAGATAAGTATCGGCGATTATCTGATCATGTTTCATTTCAACGTCTTCTACAACTTTCTCCTCGCCACCTTTTGGTTTAATGTAAACGTTTGGTTCATTCTCAAAATTAAAATTTCCATTGTTAATGTTGTCATTATAAACATCAATAATATATTTGTTTTCTTCTACGAGGGATATTACTTGAATATACGGTTGGATTATATGCAACCCGTGTACTGCAGCAACTTCCTTTGTTCCGTCGCCGTTATGTTTTATTAATTTGAATAAATAATCTCCTGGCTTAAAGTCATTGGTCAATTTGACCTGAAAATCTTTTTCGTTGGCCAGAGAAATTGTGTGTTCTTTAATTATTTGATTGTCCGGTCCGTAAATCTGGTATGAATAACCTTCACCTTTGGCATAATCATAATTAATGTTGGTTTGAATCTTAATATGAATTACGTTTTTGCCGTCCAGTCCTTGTGGCGTGATTTTTACGTTTTGCATTTCATTGTTTACCAAGTCATGGTCTTGGGACCTTATTCTTCCGCTTGCAATTATTGTTCCATTATTCCTTATAATATAATAACTATTTTCATTGTCAATCTCGTTAGTTAACGACAATTCGTTTTCTTTTGTTAAACTTTCCGATAGTGTTTTGGTCCATTTATGTTCCTCGATAATCTGGGTTATATCTGTTGCAGTATCTTCAACAGAATCCCAGTTCTTTAATGTTGCAGGTAGAGTTATTAATTTAAATCCGTTTTCAAGGTCGGTTACGCTTACAACTGAATAATAATACTCTTTTGCATCAACAATGTAACTGCTTTCCTTTAATATAAGACCTGATGTTTGTCTTCTTTCGTTTTTCTTGGTAACCAAAGGAGTAGTGGTTTCATCTGTTTGCCCGAGTGCATAATTATAATATTTGGTTATATCATTTCCAATAAATAGTATATTATTATTTATCCCGTTTGCAAAATCTAACGGCGGATAACTTCCAACTACAATGACCAGTTCATTATCAATTTCATCTAACTGATCTATTGTTATTGATTTGAGCAGTATTCCTTTATCTTTTAATCTTTTTTGTAATATGTCTCTGAATAGTTCTTTGCCTTCCATGTCCACTGATTCAAATGATGTATATTCCAAATAATAGATTGTCCTTGAAAAAGGATTGTTTAATATTTCTACGTTGCATGGTTCCGTGGTTTTAACGGCCATTGAATATTTATTTTGCCCGTAACTTACCAGCCTAAGGAAACCTAATTCATCAATCAATTGATTTTCTGCAACCCATGTTTGAAGTGTATATGGGGCACTGGTTGCCTGTGGATTAGTTTGTATTGAAAAAAATATGCCCACTGAGTTTAAAATGAAAAATGCCAACAATACAACTATTAATAACTGGAAGAAACCCGAAGTTACAAATGTGACTGGGGTAACATCTTTAAGTTGTTCTTTAATCTGGTCAAGGGGAGTTTTAGTATAATCTTTTTTAATATTATATTTATTATCATAATTATAGTTCTTCTTTGTATAGAAGTTAAATGTCCTTTTTTTGATCTTTAAATCCAAATTTAATCCCTCATGTTATGCTGATTCAATATGTCCTTTTTTTATTAATTCATTTAACAATTGTTCAGTTTTTGGGTCCGGTATCCCGTACATTCTGGAAAATTCAGGGATGTTGATTTCTCCGTTATGTTCCTTGATCCATTCCATTATCCTGACTTTTAATGATTCGTCTGATAACTGGCTGACTTTTTTAAGTTTAAGTTTAAGGTCATCAATCTTGGTTTTAAGTTCATAGTTTTCTTTTGATACTTCACGATTCGTTTCCTTTAGGTTAGCAATTTCATATTTTAATCTTTCATTTTCACTTTTCATGGAATCAAATTGTGCATACATCTCTTCATGGTCCAATGTTACATATTCGCTTATTTTATCGATTGAATCTTCAAACAACTGGTAAATATCTGCAACTTCAATTTCATATTCCTTGCTTATCATGGATAATATCGTGAAAAAGTATTTTAAGATGTCAATCCTTCTTTTCCTTGGGCTCATGCCCGGTGTAACCGTGTACAATACTTTAATGAGTTTAGGTTCCAAATATATTATTGAAAAAAGGTATGGTTTTTTATCCAAGCTACGACTTTCAACATTTAAGATGGCAATAGTGTTTTTATCAATCGTAGGCTGTAGATATGAAATTTGTGATAGCATTTCATGGATTTTTTTAAGTTGACTTAGTCTATTTGATGGAATCTCAAATCCTTCAACTATAGGTTCCTTCATTTCATCCTTAACTTTACTATTTTCTTTCCTTTTTTCTATATCTTTTTTATTTGGAATAGGTAATCCCATTCTATCACCTTTTTATTATTTATTCTTATTTTATAATCTCTTATATTTTCTAATATTTCCATCTAGTTTTTCTTTTTTACGGGTTTACGTTTTCTTGACGTTCTTTTTTTGGGTTTACTTTTAGTTTTCTGATTCTCTCCGAGTTCATATTCAGTTGCCGGTCTGTATTTGTACATTTGTATTACCATTAAAAATCCCCATAACACTAGGCAGACAATTGTTAAATTTATAACTGCTCCCAGGTTAAAACTGCCTAAGAATATAGGTCCAAGGACAAGCAAGGTAAAGATTATTCCTACGAATAGTGAACTGATGAAAATGCCATTGATAAAACTTTTCCTTTCCTTCTTGTAAACGTCCCAGCAGTCCTCGCAAACGTACAGCTTGTTATTTTTTACTTTGCCGGTTTTTTCTTTAACTTTTTTGATACCTTTGATAATTATGTCATCCTTGATTGGAACGGCTTTTTTATTGTTGACCTTTTCACCGCATATAAAACATACATTTTCGTTTTTGTAATTATTTTCCTTAAATTTAATCTTATCATCCTTTTTCTTTCCTGTTATGAAATCTAAAATCCCCATTTTATCATTCCTCCAATATAATTTCTATAATGTCCTTGTTTGTCGATGAATGTATTTTAAAGTCGGCTTTGATGAATATGTTAATAATTGTTGGGTCATCAATACCGAAATCTTTTAACATTGCAGTGATTTTATTCCTTGCGATTCCATATCTTTGCATTAATACTACAAATGAAATTATGTCGATGTGTTTATTCTTTTTATCAAAAAGGGATGAAATTTCTTCAATTTGTGATTCATTTAATCCGTACATCCTGAGTTTCCTTCTCATTTCTTCCCTTTCAACAGCAATACTTCTCGCCACTTTAACATCCCTCCTTTGTTCTTGGGTTAATACATTTTTTAAATCTAAGAAATATTCTACCATTGGCTCTTCGCCTATGACTTTATTTATCAAAAACGTTGCCGGGAAATTTGTGCTAGTGGTAAATGCCATGTTGACTGCACATTGCCCCACGCCTAAGTTTCGTATTTCTTTTCTTATATATTCACTGAAATTTAAACTCCCTTGTAAATAATT
>CAYOKY010000042.1:0-7727 GCA_964404695.1 Microcaldota archaeon
CAAAACCTTGAACAATGGGAAAATATGAAAACTGAATACAATGAAGGCGACGCTATCCTTAGGATTAAAACTGACATTAAACACGCAAACAGTTCATTACGTGACTGGCCCGCTTTCAGAATCATAACCGAACCGCATCCTTTAACAAAAAACAAATATAGGGTATGGCCGTTATACAATTTCTCATGCGCAATTGATGACCATTTGTTAGGAGTTACTTTCGTAATAAGAGGCAAGGAACATGAACTGAACGCATTGAAACAAAAATATATTTATGAATACTTTAACTGGAAACCTCCAGAGTTTAGAGAATCCGGCATTGTTAAACTCAGCAACAAGTTTGCTCACAAGTCAGACATACGAAAAGCTATTAACAACGGTGAAATCAACGGATGGCTTGACATTCAACTTCCAACATTATATGCAATGAAAAAAAGAGGTATTCAACCAAAAGCAATAAGACAATATATGATTCATGTCGGATTAAGACCCACAGATTCCAAGCTTGACTGGAACATATTAAAGAAATATAACGACCAAATATTAAAAGATATTGCAAAACAAAGATTAACATTTATCAAAGAACCAGTAGAGCTTAATATTGATGACAATACATATTACATGGAAAAAGATGACTATGAAAAATATCAAAGCAAAGAAGTCAGATTGAAAGATAGGATGAACATAATTCTATCATCCAGCCCAGAGAAAACTGCAGACAAAAAATCAAAAGATATCCCAACAATAATCTGGATAGAAAAAAGTGATGCAGTAAATGCAACATTAAACACTGTCAACGGCAAAGTTTACAACGGCAGAATTAACAACAATAAACTATCAGATCATGAAATTGTTTATTTTGATAAGCTTGGTTACGCAAAACTGGACGATAAGAAAGACATGAGTTTTATATTGACTTATGATCCAGAACAATAAACCAAATATTTAAATATATCCTCCACTTTTCTAATAACATGAAATCAAAAATGAATATCCTTATCCTGCTTATTATAATTATACTATTCCTAAATGGATGTGTATGTGATAAAACAATAAATATCTCAGAAGATATAACCCCCATTAATTCCACGAGTGATAATACAAGTGATAATATAAATAATAAAATAACTAACGAAACTCTGAGCCAGCAAAATTTAACAAACATTAATGAAAATAACGAAACAATCAATATATCAACCAATGAAACGAACATATCATTAACTGATTATGGAACAATAGACAACATAAAAATCAGAATAGATACTGCCAATTATTCAAAAGAAGCATGGGAAATAATAATATTAAACTGCTCAACTCAAAAATATCAAAAATATGAATACAATGAAGATTATAATGCCATATTAAACCAAAAGTATAGAGGAGATCAATATTTTGAATGTATTACTAAAGGGATAATTGATGAGAAAAATATAACATTATGCATAAATTTTATAGACCATAACCTAGCAAGAAGATGTGTTGAAAAGGTTTCATTGAATTTACCAAGCTTAAAATATTGTAGTCCATTAAAAACTATTGAAAATGGAAAATATTCATTTCTTGTTGGAACATGCACAGTTCAACATGATTTATTTAGATAGATTTAGATATATATTAACAACTCAAATATTGACAACTCAATAAGAAATTATGAAATTTAAACTTATGAAACAACATCATCTATTTCCTTTAATTTTAAACCTATAACTTTAGAATTACCTTTCTGGTCACGTGAAACGCCCAACACTACGTCTCCACCTTTCAAAACCTCATCACTGTGTGTAACAACAAGGAACTGCGATTTCTTGCTCATGTCCTGCAACAACTTGGTAAGGAGTTTACTATTTTCCTTGTCCAATGACGCATCAACTTCATCCATAAGATATATCGGAGACGGCTTAACCATTTGTATGCTAAGAATCAAAACGATTGAAAGCAATGTGCGCTCGCCACCTGACAACTGTTCAAGATATTCAACCTTATTGTTTCTTGAAATCTTAATCCTTAATCCTGATTCAAACGGATCATCTTCATTATCCAATACCAGTTCGGCCTGACCTCTTAGCAAATGTGAATAGATTTCCTTAAACTTATTGTTAACGTTATGGAACACTTCCATAAAAGAGTTTTTCTTATGTTGTTCAATCTCGTCAATCATTCTATAAACAGCTTTCTTTTCATCATTAAGCTTTGTAATCCGCTGTTTAATTTCATCCATTTCCTTCTTCTTTTCATCGTAAATCTCTGGAGCTTTAAGGTTAACATTGCCCAGCTTTTCCAAAATGGTTTCATACATCTGCATTATTTCCTGCAACCTGTTCTCGCCGGCATCAATAATTTCATATCCCTTATACTCTTCATATTCACCTTTCAAGTCACCTAACCGTGTCTCCAAAGATGCTTTTTGAACCTCAAACCCGTCAAGCTCACCAGATATGCGTTCCATCTTACGCTCAAAGGTACCCTTGTCACTGCTAAGTTTATTTATCTGGCCATCCAATTGTTTCATTTGATCCCATAAGACCTGCATTTCCTTACTGATCTCCTTAATCTTGACAGACAATTTCTCCTCAACAGTTTCATTTTTCTTAATCCTTTGCTTCAACAGCTCTTTCTCATCTTTTTTCTCAACCAGTGAGTTAGACGCAAGACCTTTCCTTGTCTTTATCCCTTCAAGGTTTTCAAGTAACATATTCTTTTCCTTTTTCAAAGAAGCAACTTCAGATTTAAGTTCAGTCAACTTTTCTGTCAACTCATCTTTCTGTTTGGACATTGAAGATAACTTTTTCCTTCTTTTTTGTTTGTTCTGGTCAATATTATTTTTAATATCACTAATCTTCTGTTCAACCGTTCCCAACTGCCCTTTAACATCTTCAAGTTCTTTTTGCTGGGCGATGATTTTATCCTGAACATTAGAAACCTTGTCATCAACGTTAACATCATACATCTTAAGCTCGGTTTCAATTGACTTTAACCTAACTTCCAATTGGCCACGTTCACGGCGTTTGGAACTCATATGTTCACGCAAAGAAGATAAATTGGTATAAATTGAATCCCTCATAGCTTTAACAGATTCAAATTCTTTCTGCAGATTGTCATACTTTTTCTGGGCAGATAATATGCTAGTGTTTTTACCGCCGGTTATTGCACCACTGGTATCAAAAAGTTCACCCTCAACAGTAACCATCCTATACTTATTAATATGAAGTCTGGCTTCATCCATATTTTTAATCAAAACTGTATTGCCAAACACAAAATTGACTACACTATCATAATCAGAACGAATATAATTAACAATATTACCCATGCCTATTTTATTATCTAAAATGGATCTGGATTTGATCTTATCAAGAGGTATGAAAGTTGCACGGCCAAGCTTGCGCGCTTTAAGTTGTTTAATCACTTTGGATGCAACGTCAATATTATCAACTACTACATAATACAACCTGCCACCCGAAGAAGCAGAAACTGCGTCCGCTAAATCATTATCAAATTCAATCAAATCTATAACCGGGCCATGTATTCCTTTAATTTCACCCTTCATGTTTTCAATAAACGGTAAAACAGGACTAACACGTTTGCCGATCATGGGTTTAAGGTCTGCCATCTTTTCCCGCAGGTCCAAAACTTTTCTGTCAAGGTCCGGCAATTCCCTGTTATACTTTTTCTCTTTTTCAAACAATTCATCAGCTGAGGAATTAACAGATTTAAGTTCTTGTTTGATCTCGTCCATCTCGCTTTTCAACTTTAAAAGGTCATCCGCAGAAACTCCTTTATCTGCATAAGCACCCATCAATTCTTTTAACCCGTTCAAACTCGCCTGCAAACTACCCTGGGTTTCAATCAACTGCCTTTCTTTTTTCATATAATTATCAAGCTGTAAATCTTCCTTATCCTCGTCATCATGACCGTCGTCAATCTTTTCAAACATTCTCAATTTAACCTGCAACTCTTTAAGTTCCTTTTCAAGTTTCCATAAATTCCTGCTACGATCATCAAACCGGTTTTGTAAGGACTGGTTTTCATCAGCCAAATTTTTAATATCCTGTGTAACTTGTGCAATTTCTTTTTCCAATACAATAATCCTTTCACTATCAACATTAATCTGAACCCTAATCTTTTCAAGTTTTTCTGTGTATTCTTTATGTTCACTATCCTTATTGATTTGTTCAACAACTTCTTCCTTCTTCCTGCTTAATTCAGATATTTGACCTTGCAATACATTAATCTCCTGTGAATACTGGTTTTTCTGCTTTTTTAAGTCAACATATTTCCTCATTAATTTATTAAGCTGGGAATCAGCTTTATCCAATTGGATATGTATAAGTGAACCCCGGGCGCGTTTGAACATGCCTTCAGCTTCCCTGTACTTTAACGCATCTTCCTTTTCCTTTTCCAATTCTTTCAAGTAACCTTCACGCTCTGAAAGCACAATGTTAGCGTCATCTATTCTTCGCTGGACTTCATCCAGTTCCCTGATCGCTTCTTTTTTCTTCTGGTCAAACTCAGCAATGCCTGCAACGTCATCAATAATCTGTCTTCGGTCTTTTGCACCCATCTCAACAAACTTCTGAACCATGCCCTGGGCAATAACATTACGTTCGCCAAGAGCCAGGTCATATTTTCTGAGCAGGTCTATCATCACATAACGTTTAACTGTCTTGCCGTTAACCTTATACTTTGCTTTGCCTGACGAATTGATTAACCTTTGAAATTCCATATCTTCATCATCATTAATTCCAACTGTCAATGTTACAGCCGTCTGACGTGAAGAATGGTTTATTAAAGAAGCAATATTTTTTACTCTCAATGATTTTAAGCTGGTTTCACCAAACGCAAAACGTATACCATCAATAATATTTGATTTGCCTGACCCGTTTGGCCCGGCAATTGCAGTAAACCCAGATTTAAATAGAACATTTGCATGATGAAATGATTTGAAACCTTTTAACCTAAGTGATTTGATAAAGACCATGCTTAACCCCTAATTGTTTATTGCGGTATAATAGTAGTACGAACATGACCTGAGGTCTCGTGTCCTATACCAAGATCATCCTGATAATTAATTGTAAACTTTATTTTAATGTTCTCGCCGATTACGTCTCCAAGCTCCCAATGATTTGAAACAGTAGGAAAATCTAATTCTATCAGTTCACCCTGTTGATAAGTGGTTGAATCCACGGGCGCAGGAAGTAGAGTACCCATAGCGGTCATCGGTTGCGGTCCTTCTATAATTGAAGGACTACCTGAGAAACCAACGTTTGAAATGTTACCGCCCTGATTATTACTAAACACTAACAAGAATTCACAATTACCGCCATCGTCACATGTCACTGCCGCACCTTTACACGGCAAATCCGGATGAACAAAACACTCAGTAGGTGCAGGTCTTTGCCATACACCACTCGCAATTAACAAAGCTAAAACTGTAAAAATAATTAACAATGCCCACCCATATGTCATAAGAAATTCTATCGCTGCTTGACCTTTCATACAATTCACCCGTAGATATATCAATAATAATCTTTATAAACATAGATTATAAAAGAAAGTATAGGTGAGGATATGACTGTTACTTTGAAGAATAAAGAAAAAGAATTGTATAATTATTGGCACAATTTAGCCACGAAAAGCGGGTTGACTGAAAACACATTAAATAATATGTATAATTATCTTAAAACTAACCCTATCCATGAACAAAAAATCAAGGGCAGTGAAATGGAACAAAAAACCAAGATCAGCGAAGCTTATTTTAGAGCGTCAAGAATAATGAAAAATAACTTTGAAGATTCCCCTGACAAATTAAAGATGGAACTGGCCTTATCGCTTCAATATTACTTTTATGGGTATAATGCAATGGGTAGAAACATTGTAAACCAAACAGTTGAAAAACTTAAGAACGGAGAAGACATTGATAAAATCATGAGCCCGCAAAAACAGGGCAATGAAACGTTTAATGTTATTGCAAGCCAATGGTATCAATCAATGAAAAATAAATATACTGACCCACAGTTCCATAACGAATTGAAAACTGGGACTACTACTTTGGAAAAACAATTGGATATGGATATGCCAATCAAAAAAACTGAAGAAGCAATAGAACAAGAAAAAATTAATCGACAGAAACAAGAAACGATGATTGACGTAAGTAAACTCCAAAATAAAGAGGAAGTTGAAAGAATAATAACCAATCTTCAAAAAGAAATGAAAAATATTTATAAAGAACTGGGAAATATGAAGATTCTCACTGAAAACATGGACGATTTGAAAAAGTTAATATTAAAGCAAAAAGAATTAATGCAATTAAAAAATCGGCTTGCTATCCTTGAACATTTAACCGGCCAGAAACCTGTGAACACACCAAAAACCATTGAGGGGATAGATAAAGAACTAGACGAAATCACTGAACTTTCTGAAAAGTTAGGTCCAAAGGCTCGTTCAAAAGCACTCTTAGAAGAATGGAATAGCCTAATGGCTGAAAGAAATAAACTATTGATTGAACAAATTAAAGGAGAAAACATCACTGAAATTGAAAAAATCTATGACAATATTAACAACAAATTAAATGAAATTAACAAAAAGGCAAACGCCGGCTCCCCTGAATTTGCATTATACAAACTGAGGTGGGATTGGTTACTTAGAGATAGAAGTGCACTACAACAAATAATTAATAACCAAAAACAATCAGAAGTAAAACCTGAACCGGTAGTTCAAACCAAACCTGAACAGGAAATAATTGCAAAGAAAGAAGAACCTGTAAAACTGATGGAAAAACCAGTTGAGAAGAAAGTTGTTGAACAGGAAAAAGTTAAGGTTGTAGATAAACCTGTTCAAAAATCAGTTGCAGAAGAAATTACTAAAGAAGAAATGCATACAAGAAATGTTAATATATTTGATGAATCAATTGAGTTAATAGAAATGCTGACTGAAAACGCTTCAACTTATGTATGGGACATAACAAACAAAGGCGGTAAACATATATTAACGGTCAATGACGGCATAAATAAACATATTCTAAATTTAACAGACATTAGAAATAAAATAACAAACATAGAAAATGCTTACTTGCTTGAAGCTGATATGGATACTTTGATGGATGTAATACCGGAAATTACAAACAAAACTGAAGATACAAACTATACAATCCAATCATTAAACGATGTAAAACTTTTGGAAAACTTCGTTGAAACTGCAAGAGGAGATAACCCGGAAAATGTTATAATTCAAACAATAGGCAATAGATACCTGTTCACATTTAACCTGGGCCATAAAAACATTAATTTTGAGATTAACAATGAAACCATGGAAAAAAATCCGGATACTAAAAATGAAATAATGAGTATAGCACAAAGATTAACAGAAAACAAACCTGAAGAAATTGCTAATATTGGAACACCAGAAAAAATTGCTGAAATTGAAAATGCACCAAAACCAACTCCTGAGATTAAAACTGAACTTAGTCCTGTTGCTCAAAAACTTGAAGGGATTTATCAGGACATATTGCACGGTGCAGAGCATCAATGGGGTGGAGGAACATCTGACCTTCCTACGATATTAGTAGTAATTAACGGCCAGCCAATAACTCTAAAAGAAGATGAATTATTAAAAATTAAAAACGATGAAAACGCAATGAAAATCATAAACAAACTAAAAGGCTTATTGGACAAAAAAAGTTTATACCTTTTGGATGGTTGGTTAAGCAGAGTGCCTGACCAGGTAAGCAGATG
>CAYOKY010000043.1:0-7600 GCA_964404695.1 Microcaldota archaeon
CACGACGATGAATGGGTTTACAAGGATGAGGTGTAGAATGAAAAACGTACAAGAAATTTTTGAAGCGTTAGCACGGGGTAAAGTTTTAAAGTACCGCTATGGTTGGCTGGTTAAGTTAAATGACGGCAAAGTCGTAACGTCAAAGGATGGTGGTCTTTCTTTCTCTATTAAGATTTCACCTTGGCATTTTGATTCCCCAGAAAATTGGGAAATCTACGAACCACCAAGAGAAAAATATTATTTGTGGACTCTTACGAATAAAGATGGTTTTAAATGGAAGACATTTGAATATCTCGACAATGACGGCTATGAAACTGGTGGAGATAACCATTTTAACTGGGACGATTTTAAATCAAAAGTACGCCACGACGACGAATGGGTTTACAAGGATGAGGTGTGAGATGAGTAAATTTTTTATTTAACAAATTATTAGAGAGAATGAAGGAGGATCTATGCAAGAACACACAGGTGAAATAAGAGATTTAAAAGACATTGCAGAAAACGAAAGAAAGCACTATACAGATTTAACTAAGGATGAGTTTGAAAACCTGCAACATCTATCCGCAAAAGATAGACCAGCAGAACTTGCTTTTTCTAGGGAAAGCACAAAAGCATTTGGAAATAATAAAATATTTGCTAATTACTGGTTTAAAAAAGGATTTAACGCCGCAAGGAAGTGTGAATGAGTTCGTTTACAAGGATGAGGTGTGAGATGAAAGCATTTATATTAGCAATTCTTTTGCTGCAAGGTGCCCGAGTTATCGTTAAAGTTTTATTATTAAAAATAATGGGAAATGTTGATGTTTTAGACGTATTAGCATCAGCGAGTTTTATTATTTATTTACTAAATTACTAGAGGTGTAGGATGAAACATAGAAGCGAATTAAAAGAAAACATTTTGGCAGTAGTTATTTTTGCACTAATAACAACCGCGGTTGCAGCAATGCCTTTTAGTATTTTTGTAAATTATAACACTTGGCAAACTAATGAGCTTTTGAAAAAGCGTTTAGCGACTATTGAATTTATTCAAGAAGGTATACTGTTAAACAATTATAATTATACGAGGAAATGTAAATGAAAAATAAAATTATTGTAGTTATTGTTTTTTCGCCATACATACTTATTGTTGGCCTGGCACATCTATTGCATCACGTTGCCAATTTTTACTTATGGTTCTATAAAAAGGTGATCCTTTATCCTACAAGATACACGACCAGTCTATATCGGTGGCTAAACAGAAGGAATTGAGAAATGACAAAAATATTAAACATTGAAATTAATAGCTGTGCTGATTGTCCTTATTCTTATTTTTGCAAAATAGTTAATAAAAACGCTTGCCGTTTGATCGGTGTAAAAAATAATAATACCGATCTAATATACGATCTATCAAAAATAAAAATCAAGTGTCCTTTGCCGGACAAGCAAGAAGCGTACACAATAAGACAACATTCGGAGAATTAGAATGACCTATAGAATTACTGGCGAAATCGATAACGTGAAATATTTATTAAAAGGAAGATATCCATGGGTGAAGCGGATGCGCTGTTATGAAATTGCAGACGATGATGTTAATATGCTTACAAAATTACGTAAGCTAAACCGTGGAGAGTTTCAAATAATTAAAGTTAAAGAAGCATTATCTGTTCAAGATGAGGCAGCGAGAAAGAGACGAAAGAATGAGCTGTATAGTTACAATGGCCAAGACGCTATCTACTGCTAATAATATTTAAAAGGAGAATTAGAATGAATTTTGATTTTTTGAATAAATATAGAGTTAAAAACGGATTTTTTAAAAGTGATGATTCTAGTGATTTTGGATTGTTTTTTATACCAACAAAACAAAACAAGATTTTAAAAGTATTATCATCTGGATGGCAGAATGGAGAATGGTATCATGTTAGTGCCTCCTTGCCGGACAGGTGCCCAACATGGGATGAAATGTCAAAAATAAAAGAATTGTTTTATGGTGAAGATGTTACTGTTGTCCAATTCCACCCGAAAAAATCTGAGTATGTTAATAATCATCAATATTGTTTACATTTGTGGATGAAAAATAATCATGACTTTGAACTTCCGCCATCTGTTTTGACAGGTATTAACCAATCTGCTAAACTTTAATATCAATCTTTCCTTTTTGCAGACACAGTCCAAAGAAGCCCCTTAAAAAAGGGCTTTTTTTATTTCAAATTTTCAATTCTTTTAATGCATTTTTTAAGTATCGAAACAAGTTTAGAATTGTTCTCTGATTTAGCTAGGATTAGCTGATCATTTAGACGTTCAAGTGATGCTTCTTTTTTGACTTTCTTTTTGATTGGCTTGATTGAAATCATAAGACAATTATAACGCAATTATTTAGCAATTAATCATACATTAAATAACAAGACTAAAATGCCCCGACTTATGCCGAGGCAATTTACTTAACGCACATAACATTCATCCATGAATAATCATGACGCAATTTAATTTTATAATTATTCTTCGCTATGTGGCAAATCATTCAATTCTGTTTTTAGCAATCTCAAAATACTTATCATCCATTTCGATACCGATGAATTTTCTGTTTAAATTCTTACAAGCAACCCCCGTGCTTCCAGATCCCATTGTAAAGTCCAAAACTGTCTCTTTTTCTAATGTGTAGGTTTTTATTAAATACTCTAGTAGTAAAACTGGTTTCTGGGTTGGATGCAAACTACTGTTTCGTGTATCCGTTGATACTATCTGGATTGACCGTGGAAATCTTTCGGTGGAGGCGTAACTATTATCCCTATTAGTCTTCCCATAAATCTCACCAGCTTGGTGATGCACCTTACGCAGGCCCTTTACCAGTTTATGTCCTGCTGTCTTTTGCGGATTATAGCCAGTTTGATTAACGTAGAAAACAGATATCACTTCATGACATCTTAGTGGTTGCCGATTAGCGTTTAAAAATCCGGTTGACCTAACCTTGTCCCAAATCCAATCATACTTAAACATTTTTATATTACTCATTCTTAAATAACTGCTGAATGGCTCACTTCCGAATAAGCATATTGCACCATTCGGTTTTATAATTCTTTTCAACTCTTTCCACATTGGTTCAAAAGGAATAACTGAATCCCATTTGCATGCAGTCGTTCCATAGGGTGGATCGGTCAAAACGCAATCAATTGAGTTATCTGGAATATATTTCATTAACTCTAAGCAGTCACCTTTTAATAAAACATTACCTTCTAGTTCTAGTTGCTCTTTGATAATTTCACCCACTAAGTTTTTAGAAAATTGAATACACATCAGCTTTCACTCTCCGGCAAATCATTCAATTCTTGATACTGATTAATAGCATCTTGTCCTAGTATCTCAGGATCATGTATCTCGCCCATGACGGTCTGTATTGAACTATTGAGCTTATCTATCTGCTCTTGTTTTAAAAGCTTTCTAGAGGCTATTAAACGAAAGATAGAGGCTATTACAGGGATCAATTGAGTCAGTATTTTAAAGTAAATCACTTTTCATCCCACCTTTTATTGTAACCTAGTGTTGTCAACTTGTGATATGTGCCAGAATCAGCACCTTTAAAAAGAGTAACGCACTTACCTAAAACAATATTAAAAGATACCATGTTTTTATGAACGATTTTCTTTTCATCTTTGTAGTATTTCATACCGCATTTATTGTTGTCTAAAAAAACAACCTCTTCATCGAAACTTATTCGCTGTAATTTACCTATTCGACACTGCATTGCTGAAACGCCACAATCTGTTTTAGAAGTTATTCCGCATCCCTCTAAATATGCTCTTAATGAGAATTTTTTATTACAAAAATCAATAAATGCTGATGAAATTCTCCCACCTAATTCAACCGCACTTAATTCCATTGGACAAAAACCAGTCTGTTCTATTTGATTAGGTCGATATATAAAATTAATTTCTCTTTTTAAGTCAACAAGTTTTCTGGAAAATCCAAAAATTCCTGATCGCACTGTTTTAGTAGCGTTCCATGCTTGACGTGCTAAGGTATCCCTGTGACATGTGCTTTGGATAAAAAAATTAAGATTTACTTGAGATGCTACATGTAAATTATACTGTTCTTTTTCAAGCAATACACCGATACCATCTATCTCGTTGACGACTGTATCCCTGCGATAAACATCAGCAGCATCTGTTTGAGTGATCAAGAGTAAGGCGGCAAGTGCTATCAACACCACCGCCCAATAACTCATATCATTATTTCTCATTACTTTTTAAGCTTCACTGATGCAAATAAATCTAGAAAATAAAGCAATGCTTTTACAACTTTATTGTTCTCAAATGATGCAAGAATAACATTATCTTTATTACTCGGAGTGAAATCTACTGCCTTATGAAGCAATGAAAATAGTGGTTTCATTACAATTCTTAATGCGCCAATAACGGATAAAGTTGCTACTATAGTAGGATAACTTTGTGCCAATTCTACTAATTTAACTAATACTTCTTCCATTTTATTCCCCTTTTAAAAGATCGTTAATTCGTTTTTTCAATGCAGGATAAACAATATCCTTCATATCTGTAATTCTAGCCTGCGTTGGATCAGCAAGCAAATTATTCATTTTTGAATAGAATATTGAAGGGTTCCAAATCTTTTTAGGTATTACTGTAACAACATCCTCTTCAATTTCTTCTATTGGTGTACTAGAATTAGCTGATAAATATTTTAATAGTTCTCTAAATTTAGGCATTGTTAACGATAATGAACCGCCCGGATCGTTCTTCCTATTTGGCGAATGTTCATCGTGTCCGAGAACATAATCTAATTTAAAAATACCTTTGCCGTTTTTCTCGAACCATAATAAAAGTTTTATTAAGGATTTTTCTTGTGCTTCTGTATATTTCTCATACATTCCATCACGTAAGATATTGGCACCTTTCTCAACCCATCTTCTTTGATGCGCAGGAACTACTTTTCCGAACCAGGTTTTATATTCATTGCCGACTTTCTTTAATCGACCACCGCAACAAACTTCAATTCCTATTAATTTAGAACTTAAACTTGAGCCAAGTCCCGGCCATTCAGATTTGCCAGCATGATAACCCCATCGAGCTAGATCAAAATTTTGGACAACTGTTCCATCTGCTAAAATAGTAATGTAGCAATAGCCGTTTGATAAGCCAGACGACATTGATGATTCTACAGTTCGATTATTCCAGCCAGCAGTGAAATGAACCGTTGCACCTTTTGCAAACCCGTCTTTATACTCGCCTTTAGTTCTCATTAAAGGTAAATCCTCAGGTATAACTGCATCTGGATAAATTACTTTCCAATCATGCGCTTTATTTACTCGCTCTTTTTCTTCTAATTCCATAAAAACCCCTTTTTTAAATTCTAATTTAATTAATTCTTGTCGGTCAATGTTTATATTTATATGCTAAATCATGCTTACAAGGAAATATTTTGATGGCTGGTTGAAGGAATTAGAAGCTCATTATCAAGTTTTATCATTTCCAACCATATCAATTTTTGATGCTTTTTGTGGCAACTCTCATTGGCAAAACTACGCAGCCATGAGTATTTTAATGGATGAAATAAATAGAATCAAATCACTCAGAAGAGAACTAGACGAGAAAGGTCTATTGATAAGCGATCTTTAAAGCAATCAAGCTTAAGAAGCTGTCAGGTGCCATATGATTCGGATAATATACAAGCGAGTTTACAAGCCAACATAACCCGTACGATATAACGATCGGATTCAAGCCAGAACCTGCCTCTATAATCATCCCAATACATAATACGACAACTAATATGCCACCCTCTAAAAATGCCTGAAATACGTCATTATGAAGCCATAGCCAGTATCCATCTTTTGGATCGGTTTTCTTTGCAATCTGAATTGTGTGACCCAGGTTTAAAAATGATCCAATTCCAAGACCAGTAATCCAAGTAAATTTAGTCTTAAATAATGGCTTTAAATGCTTCCAAAAGAATTTTAACCCATCAATTCTTCCTGAGTCATTAAACAAACCACGATCGAGCTTATAATAAATAAATAAAATAACCCATGCTGTAATCGGAATAAATATAAACATTCCCTTGTGAATAACTGTGAAATATAAAGCACCAGCTATAAAGCCACCCATGCCAGCACTACCGCCTGCACGTGCCATTTGAATTAAGTTAACCGTAAGTAATAAAATAATTATCGTAGGATACTTGTCAAAGTAATAAAGTGATAGTATTGCCAGCAAGCTTCGAAAGGTATTATCTATAGAGGGATTAACACTGAATCCAAACATTTGAACATTAGTGTTTTTATGAGATTTAATAGTTCTAATTTTCTTAGGTAACAAAGCGAATAAACATGAAGCAAATAATAATATCGGGAATGCTATTAATATATCTGATAGCCATTGCTTATCAAATAGGACGAACAGAATTGAAAAGCCCATACTTGCCAACAAAGACCGATACATCACACAGTCAAATGAGAAATTAATCTTCATTCTTGCGACATGATTTTTCTGAGTATTGATTGAGTAATATGCACTTGAAGTCATCAGATAAAACAAGAATAAAGAAAGCATTATCCCTGATTTTAAATAAACATGATACGCCAACAACGTGATAATAAACTGTGCTGTGAACCACCATTTATGATTAAAGAAATCTGTTCCAAGATTGAAAGAAAAAAAAACCAATAAAATGATTATGATGATGATAAATGTCATTCGGAAACTCCTATTACAAACAGGCTTCTAATTCCGAAAAATTTACCTTAGTGAATTTGATACGTCTAATTTTAAAAATATCTTCCGTTGATTTAGCAATTTTAAGATTTGTTTTTATCAAATCCTTGTTTAATAAGACCTGCTTACTGGTCATGTCTTCTCTTTTTGATTCTCTTAATAACTCTCCTAATCTTTCACAAACAAAATTATAAAAATCTAGTTGTGTAATCATTTTACCGCCAATGAAAATGCTTGAAATAGCGTTGTTATTATAATAGCGATCGCTCCGACCGCTCCGAATATTTGCCATCTAAATGCGACTAAAGCTTTGACGTCTTTTTTTATTTCTTTAACGTCTTCACGTAGCCAATCAATTTCACGTTCTTTGTTGCAAGTATTATGTTCCATTATTTGATATTCTTCTTTGGATACTTCAATTTAATCGCTTGCTTCTTAGTTTTAATAGCGTCAGCTTTCTCACGCTTGTTATTCATAGTCTTTTCCCACAGAGCTTCAAGCATTGTTTCTGCGTTGATGCCCTCGTTGATCTCGTCTTTCTTTCTCAACTCATCTACTGATAAAGCAGGTTCGACATAATATTCAACATTCCATTCACCTTTAATCCCAAATTGCTTTAAAGGCATCCCTGAGTTTATGTATTCTGCAACGGCATCATCTGAGTCAAAATCCATTGCTCCTGTATTCCATCCTTGAAATTCTTTACTTCTTAGTATTACTTTCATATCTGTTTTTCCTTTAATAATGTTCTTCAACAATGATTATTCCGCTTCCACCAGCACCACCAGCGTAACCAGATGTACCAGCACCACCAGCCGTTCCTCTTGCACCAATTGTATAAGTGTATGTTGCACTAGGAGATGGTATAATGGCTTCTAAATAGCCGCCAGCAGCACCGCCTG
>CAYOKY010000044.1:0-4913 GCA_964404695.1 Microcaldota archaeon
AATATCATGTTGATTATTATTGAAATGTCCTGCGGTATGAATGTAATCATTCCTAATATAGATAATGAAATGAAAGAAAGTATTGCGAGAATAATGTTAATCTGCGCTCCTGCCAGGGAAATGTCTGCCCTTTCCTTTGGAGTTAAATATTTTGCAAATATTACTACTGCTCCTGTTGCCGCGAAAACTACCCTGAATAAGATTGAACCTAACAACATAAATAATATCCAGTTCGGAAAACCCTGATAATGAGCTTTGGCTCCATACTTCTTGGCCATGAACCTGTGCCCCATTTCATGTAATATGAACGCGGGAGTGATAACTATTAGGTATATTGAAAACAAGGGCAACGTACTCATAGGATTCTTCATTATAATGCCCATTCCTGAGCTTGCCAAAGTTAATGCAAGGGATAGTGTTATGACTGATGTGGCAAGGTCAATTATTTCTTTCCATGAAAAATCTAAATCCATTCTTTATCCCTTAAATTATTTTCAATCATCAAACGTTTAACCAAACATTGTTGTTGTATTTTTCTTAAACGTTTCCATGTATTCTTTGTATTTTTTTGTAGTTAATGGTTTAATCTTTTTCCCTGCTTCTTCAAAATGTTTGGCTTTAATTTCTTTGGCTTTAATGTTTTCTCTTATTGCTTCCATTCCAGCTTCCCTACACAGGTTTTCAATGTCTGCACCACCGAATCCTTCTGTTTCTTTAGCGATATTTTTAAGATCAACATCCTTGGCCAATGGCATGTTGCGGGTGTGAACCTTTAGTATTTCATGCCGTGCATCCTCGTTTGGTGGTTCGATTTCTATTATTCTGTCAAACCTTCCTGATCTTAGCATTGCAGGATCTAATATGTCCGGTCTGTTGGTTGCTGCGATTACTACAACATCCTTGGCGGTTTCAAGGCCATCCATCTCGGTTAGTAATGTGTTAACTACACCATCTCTCATTACCTTGCTTCCCCCTTCTGTTCCACGCCTTGCAGCAATTGAATCTATTTCATCAATGAACACTATGCACGGCGCGGCCTGTCTAGCTTTTCTGAATATTTCTCTTACTCCTTTTTCAGAATCATTGACCCATTTGGATAACACTTCAGGTCCCTTGATTGAAATGAAATTGGATTCGGATTCGGTTGCGACTGCCTTTGCAAGCAGTGTTTTACCTGTTCCAGGTAATCCTATGAGTAGTATGCCTTTAATTGGTCTGATGCCAAGCTTTTCAAATACTTCTGGGTGTGCAACCGGCAGTTCTACAGCTTCGCGCAAACTTTTTTTCGCTTCTTCCAATGCACCAACATCTTTCCATTTTATGTTTGGTCTTTCAACGAAAACTTCACGCAGTGCTGAAGGTCTGATGTCTTTCATTGCATCCATGAAATCTTCTTTGGTAACTTTAAGTTCTTCAAGGATTTCCTGTGGAACGATTTCTTCTTCAAGATTAATCTTTGGAAGGATTCTCCTAAGGGCACGCATTGCTGCTTCCTTTGTTAGGGAGGAAAGGTCTGCACCAGTATAACCATGAGTTATGCCGGCAAGTTCTGAATCGTCAAAGTCTTCACTTAATGGCATATTACGTGTATGAATTTGTAATACTTCTTTTCTGCTTTGTCTGTCAGGTACTCCGATCTCAATCTCCCTGTCAAACCTGCCCGGTCTTCTTAAGGCTGGGTCAACGGCATTGGGTCTGTTGGTAGCACCGATTATAATGATTTGACCTCGGGTCTTTAACCCGTCCATTAAAGTTAACAATTGTGAAACCATTCGTTTTTCAACTTCGCCTATTACTTCCTCTCTTTTTGGAGCGATAGCGTCAAGCTCATCCATGAATATAATTGAAGGCGCATTCTTTTCTGCTTCCTCAAAGATTTCTCTTAATTTCTGTTCTGATTCACCAACGAATTTACTTACAAGTTCAGGTCCTGCAATTGAAATGAAATGCGCATCGCTCTCGTTTGCGACTGCCTTTGCAAGTAGTGTTTTGCCTGTGCCCGGTGAACCGTACAATAAAACCCCTTTTGGCGGTTCAATTCCAAGCTTTTCAAACAGTTCAGGATGTCTCAACGGTAGTTCTACCATTTCCCTGATCTTTCTGACTTCTTCTTTTAACCCGCCTATGTCCTCATATCTTACGTTTGGAACTTTGGGGGTTTGGCCAGGTTCGGTTTTCAAAGTGAATTCTGTGTTTTCGTTAATCTGTGCGATTCCTGAAGGTTGCGTTACGATTGCAACCAATGGGAACGAAGCACCGAAAACTGCAATATGAATCGTGTCACCTTTAACGATTGGTCTGCCGATTAAGCGTTTTTTAATATAAGTGTCAAAACCCGGTGAATATTTTATTGGTTGCAAAGGTGCAAGTATAACTTTTGTTGCAGGTCGAATTTCTGCTTTTTTTATTTTGACTTTATCTCCGATTGCAACGCCCACGTTTTTTCTTATGTAACCGTCCATTCTGATAACGTCTAACCCTTCGTCCTGTGGTCTAGCCTGCCAGATTATTGCGGCTGACCGTTTCTTGCCAATGACTTCAATAATGTCACCGCTTGTAACTCCGAGTTTTTGTCTGGCATTTGAATCTGCCCTGATAATATTTCTTCCTACATCATTCTGTAAAGCTTCAGCAACTTTAAGTGTGACAACTTCTTTCTTATTATCTGTCATGTCCTCACCTCAATAAAATATCATTTTCAAAGTTAACATTTCTAATGTATTATTACATATTTAATGTATTACTATCATACGGGCATTATGTATTTTAACATATTACTCTATATAAATATCTTATACAGGTATTCAACTTAAATATCTTATACAGGTATTCAACTACAAGTTACTTCCTATACAAGTTATATGTATTATAATAATATAAGTTAATATTATTAATGAAAATGATTTATATTCTAAATGTATTATAAATCAGGTTGTTAACAAATTATTAACTGATTTATTTATAAATATTTTCCCTTTCCTCTGTGATTTCGCCACGAGATAGATTTAAAAACGTATACGTCGTATCCTTTATTTGTAATTATTATATAGGAGGTGTTTTAAATGGGAAAAAGAGTAGGTAAAGAACAAATTGATAGGGAATCTGGATATCTTTATTACGTTGGTAAGGACGGTTATGTTTGGAGAGCCCCAATGAAACATAATAAAAGAGGCAAAAAGAAAAAGATTGGAACTGAAAAGATCCAGAAAGAACCTGGCAACATGTATTATGTAGACAAAAAAGGATTTGTTGCAGCTGCACAATTGAAAAATTGGCCTGGTTCCAAAAAGAAAAAATAATTTTATTTTTTCACTTTTTACTTTTTTATTTTTTTCATTTTTAGTTTTCAATGTTAGTTTTCATTTTTTTATTTTATTTTCTATTATCCATTTCTATCTTTAGTTTCTTAGTTTATTATCCATTTCTATTTTTAGTTTTCAATGTTAGTTTCTATTTTTCTACTTTGAATTTTCATATTTTAATTCTCTCAGAAATTCAATCAGATTTATAAATATTTGTTGTTTTGTTTAAGTTGGTGGTAATATGAAGGCAAATCGTTTATTATTGATTTTATTAGTTTTATGATTTGTTAGTTTATCTTTTTCAGGATTGAATCCCATGGGTTTTTCTAAGACCAGTAGTGTTAATTATGATGCTGATCAAGATTCATCTGATTTGCAAACTTCACAAATATCAACACAACCTTCTGTTCCATCTTCCACTTTGATTCACCCATCATCTAAACCTGTTTCAACATCAACTAAACCTGTTTCAACATTACAATCAACTTGTGTAAACATTGATATTATCCCTGGTCAGAACTATGTTTCAATTCCTTATTCTTTAAGCGATATGTCTGTATCTTCTTTGTTCCCTAAAATGAAAGTTTACAATTATGATAATGGTTGGAAGGTCAAGACGGGCAATGTAAACGTTGGCGAACCATTGATGGTGATTTCAACTTCCGCACATGAATTGAGTTTCTGTGGGCAACCACAAGAGGTTTGTTATGACTTAAAACAAGGGTGGAATGTTATTGGTGCACCTTATGAAAAAATGACAACTCAACAGTTTGAAACTGAATACGGAATAACTAGTGTTTATTCTTATGAAAACCAGAAATATGTTTTAGAAAATGAAATTGTTCCAGGTCATGTTTATTGGATTGAAATTAAAGACGTTTCAACTTCTCCGACAAGTATTTGTTTTGGAGTAATGGAATCTGCTGAGTGTGATATAACAACATGTACAAACATAACAACTTCAGGTTATCATGCCTTGTGCACTGACATTGACGCCACGGATTACATGGGAACTCATGATGCTTGCATAGATATTCAAGCGAATGATGTTGAATTAGATGGAAACGGATATTCTATTACTGGTGCGGGAGAAGGAAAAGGAATTTTAGTAAACGGCTTTGATAATTCAAATATTCATGATTGAGGAGTTTATAATTTTGGTAAAGGGATATTTCTTTTGCATAATTCTAATAATACTCTCACAAGCAATACTGCTAACTCAAACAACATCATTGGAATTGACCTTCAATCTTCGGGTAATATTCTTAACAACAATATTGCTAACTCAAACAACCTGGCTGGAATATACTTAATTGCCAGCTCAGATAATAATACTCTCTCCAACAATACTGCCAACTTTAACACCCGTGGAATTGACATCTACCGTGGTTCCAACAACAATCTCTATGATAACACCGTCAATTCAAACACACAACATGGAATTCACATTCGCCCCAACTCCAACGGCAATGCTTTAGAGGGCAACACTGCCAACTCAAACTATGAATGTGGAATTTACCTCTCCTCCAGCTCCAACAACACTTTAACAAACAATATTGCCAATTCAAATAATTGGACAGGAATCCGCCTCTCCTCCAGCTCCAACAACAC
>CAYOKY010000044.1:5013-7586 GCA_964404695.1 Microcaldota archaeon
CTTTAACAAACAATATTGCCAATTCAAATAATTGGACAGGAATCCGCCTCTCCTCAAGCTCCAACAACATCTTCACAAACAACACTGCCTATGGAAATAATGATTATGGAATCCGCCTCTCCTCCTGTTCCAACACCACCCTAACCAACAACATTGTCAGTTCAAACGTAGAGGATGGAATCTACCTCTACCGTAGCTTCGATAACATTCTAACAAACAACACGGCCACATCCAACAATGAAATTGGAATTAACCTCTCCTCCAGCTCCAACAACACTTTAACAAACAATATTGCCAATTCAAATAATTGGACAGGAATCCGCCTCTCCTCCAGCTCCAACAACACGCTCACCAGTAACACTGCCAACTCAAACGAGAATGATGGAATCTTCATCTACTCAAGCTCCAACAACATCTTCACAAACAACACTGCCAACTCAAACTATGAAATTGGAATCTCCCTCTCCTCCAGCTCCAACAACACTATCACCGATAACACTGCCAACTCCAATGATTATGGAATCTCCCTCTCCTCCAGCTCCAACAACGTCATCACCAACAACACTGCCTATGGAAATAATGATTATGGAATCGTCCTTTATTCAAGTTTCAGTAATACTTTAACAGATAACACTGCCTGTAGTAATATCAATTTCGATATCTTCAAGTTTGAAGCTTCAACATCCAACACCTTTTCCCTCAACACCTGCGACACAACTTATCCGGGAGAGCACGATGATTACTGCGCTTACACTTGCGATGAGGAACCAGAGTGTGACATAACTGAATGCACCACCATCACTACTCCTGGCTATCATGCGTTGTGCTATAATATTGACGCAAGTGAATATATGGAAACTCATGATGCGTGCATAGACATTCAAGCGAATGATGTTGAACTTGATGGGAATGGGTATTCTATTACTGGTGCGGATACAGGAAAAGGAATCTTGGTTGATATTTTCAATAATTTAAATATTTATGATTGTGGTGTTTATCATTTTTCGATTGGAATCCACCTTGAATCCAGCTCCAGCAACACCCTCACAAACAACACTGTCAATTCAAATCTCAAAGATGGGATCCAACTCACCTACTCCAGCTCCAATAACACTTTCACGAATAACACTGTCAATTTAAATGGATGGAGGGGAATAAATATTAACTATTGTTCAAATAATGTTCTTATATCTAATAATATTTATTCGAATGGAATGGCAGGCATCTTGATTTATGGTGACTCTTACAATAATACCTTGATTGAGAATATTGCTAGTTTAAATGAGAGGAATGGAATTATATTAATGTCGGGTCCAGAGAATAATATTCTTGTGAATAATACTGCAATTTCAAATGCTGGAAATGGGATTTCTAATGAATACAGCAGTTTCAACAACACTTTCACAAATAACGCTGCTTGCAGCAACGAAGAGTATGACTTTTATGAAGAGGGTCCATCTGATGACAACACCTTCTCAGAAAACACGTGTCAGGAAACTTCGCCCGGCGCTCATGATTATTACTGCGATTACAACTGTGTAGAAGAAGTTGTAGGAACCTGTGATATTTTGGATAAATGGATAACACTTGAATTTGTGGCGGTCAACGACTCAACCCACTGGACAGGCAGAGAAGGAGAGTATACTACTGTTGCAGGAATGACTGTGTACGTTGAAAGCGTTGATATCTTAATAGGTAGTGCCTCACCTTGTGCGACGTGTCCTGTTTTGGATGAAACAGCTACATTTGAATTTACTTTACCTGCAGGTTCAACCACCTGGACAGGCAGAGAAAGGGATTCAACAATGATTGATGGTATTTTGATAACAGTTGAGAGCATTGATGAAATATTAACAGTTGCACAGCCTTGTGTAGAAGAGCCCGAGTGTGACATAACTGAATGTACTGTAATTGACAGAACGGGTTATCATGCGTTGTGCAATAATATTGACGCAACTGAATATATGGAAACTCATGATACGTGCATTGATATTCAAGCGAATGATGTAGAATTGGATGGGAATGGATATTCAATAACTGATGCAAATACAGAACCTCTTGGCGCAGGTTCTAGTCAGGGGATATTATTACTAAATTCGAATAATTCATACATCCATGATTGTAACGTTTATGATTTTTATAATGGGATTTCTTTTTTTGGAGGTTCTTCAAATAATCTTATAACTGGCAATACCTTCAGTTCAAACACTCATAAAGGAATTAACCTTTTATTCAATGCAAACAATAATATTCTCACTAACAATATTGTTAATTTAAATTATTATGGTATATCTATAAAATCCAGTCATAACAATACTGTCATAGATAACGTTGCAAATTCAAATACTCTTGGGATTTACTTAAGTATTTCTTATAACAACATTCTTATGAATAATATTGCAAATGAAAATGAAAAATATGGGATATACCTATGCTCTGATTCTATCAACAATACTATAACAAACAACATTGCAAATTATAATAATCAATACGGTATTTTCCTCAAATCTGGGTCCGATAATAATTTTGTTTCAAATAATATTGCTAATGAAAATAGATATTTTGGGATCAAT
>CAYOKY010000045.1:0-7536 GCA_964404695.1 Microcaldota archaeon
GGGGATACCAGTAGGTCAAGGGTTCAAATCCCTTTGGGCCCGTTTTTTATTTTTCCTGACTATTTTCAGTCTATTACAAGTTACTTTTCCGACGTTTTTAACGTTTGGAAACTGATTTTGAATTCCGCAACGTTTAAAAACTAATCTTAGGTAAATTAAGTTTATGGAAACACAAATTAGAGTAGGGGATTGTATGCACAAAGGAGTTGTTGCATTAGAATCCCATAATACAGTTTACAAAGCTGCAGTTATCATGGAAGATGCTGTAGTGGGTAGTGTAATCGTGCTTAAAAATAAAAAAGCAGTTGGTATAATTACGGAAAGAGATATTGTAAGAAAAGTAATCGCAAATAAACAAAACCCTAGCAGGGTTGAATTAGGTGCTATAATGACTTCGCCATTGCGTGTGATCCCTATTGAAGCATCAATCAAGGAAGCAGCAATTGCTATGCATAAATATGACATAAAAAAATTACCGGTTATGAATTCTAAACGTAAGATTGTAGGATTGATAACTGAAACAGATATACTAAGCACTTATCCGTCGTTGATAGATCTGATGGTTGAAGAAGAAATAATTAAAAGATATGACCCAAACCTAGCAGACCTGTCACATTATCATACTGATGTAAACCGATAAATCTACCAATTTTATGCTGTGCATGGATGGCGGTCTGAGCTCATTGGGCTATGAAGATTAAGTCAATAATGCACGGCACAACTCTCTGATTCTGTGTTCCTTAATGAGGATTAAAATGAAATATTACGTAAAGATTGTACCCAATTCAAGTGAAGAGAGTGCAATTGTTAAGGGTGACGCTATTGAAGTTAAGGTTAAAGCCCCTGCAGAAAGGAATAAGGCAAACTTTGCAATGCTTAAACTCTTAAGAAAACAGTTTGATGCTCCAGTTAGGTTAATTAAAGGAGCTACATCACGTAAAAAAATTATTGAAGTAATGAGGTGAAAAAAATGGGTAAAACTTACATTGACACATTAAAATATATGGTACATGCTGACGTATCCGTTGAAGGCATAGTTGAAAAGCCGGACATTGTTGGAGCAGTATTTGGCCAAACAGAAGGATTATTGGGAGATGACCTTGATTTAAGGGAACTCCAGAAAAATGGTAGGATTGGAAGGATAGAAGTTGACCTGTCAACCAAGAACGGTAAAACTTATGGTAAAGTTAAGATGCCGTCAAGCTTGGACATGGTTGAAACTAGTATTCTTGCAGCTGCGCTTGAAAGCGTGGACAGGATCGGGCCTTGTGAAGGTCATGTTACTGTTGAGAGAATTGAAGATACACGTGACGCTAAACGTAAACATATCATTGACAGGGCTAAAAAGTTACTGAAAACCATGTTAAATGATGTTATCCCAGATTCCCGTGAACTTTCAGAAGTTGTACGGTCTGAAGTCAAGACAGCTGAAGTTGTTGAGTATGGGTTGGATAACCTTTCGGCAGGTCCTAACATTGACAAGTTTGATTCGGTCATATTTGTTGAAGGCAGGGCAGACGTTCTTAACATGTTGAGGAATGACATATCTAATGTTATAGCAGTTGGCGGTGCCTCAGTACCAAAAACTGTTGTTGGGTTAAGTCAGAAGAAAGAGGTTACGGTTTTCACTGATGGTGACAGGGGTGGCAACATTATCCTTACACAGCTTGGTCAGGCATGTGAAATTGATTACGTTGCGCGTGCACCGACAGGCAAAGAGGTTGAAGAACTGACAAGAAAGGAATTGATCAAATGTTTACGAACCAAGGTCCCTTTTGAACAGGCGATAGAAAACCTTGAAGCTGCTAAAAAGATGTACAATTCCAAGGCATGGTTGTATCAAAACCAGGAACCGCAACAGGTTTCTAAATATGGTACTCGTTCACAGAGTTCTTCTAGAGCTAGTTCTTCTAGGCCTAGTTCTTCTAGACAAAGTTCTGATACGTCCCGTTCTACTTCACAGAGTTCTTCTCGCACTTCTGATACGTCCCGTTCTGCTCAACAGAGTTCTGATAACTCTCGTAATGATAGGACTCATAGGGATAATAGAAGAGTGTCCAGGCCAGTTGAAAGAGCTAAAGAACCTGAAAAAGAAGAAAAGGTTGTTGAAAAAGAGGAAATACCAAAGGACCCTTACCTCGCAGCATTGAAAGAGATTGAAAATTCTTTACATGCAAGGTTTTATGACAAGAAGTTTAAAATGGTTAAAGAGGTTCCAATCAGGAACATGTTAAAGGTTTTGGAAAAGGAAAAAAGCGTGGAAACAATAATCTTTGATGGCATAATTACCCAGCGTTTGATTGACGTTTCAGGTTCAATCGGCGTTAACAAGATTGTTGGCCTTAGAGTTGGCAACGTTTACAAACCGTCTGACAAGATTGAGTTGGTAGTTCCGGAATAAGTTTTTTAATTTATTCTTTAACTTTTTTTATTTTTCTCTTCTTTATTTTTCCAATAGTTTGATTATAATTTTTTCTGCCTCAGGGATAGAATCTACAACATAATCTGCCTTTGACCTTTCATGGGAAGTGTATTCATTTTTAAGAGCTATACACAGCAGGCCTGCAGATTTGGCTGCTGTTACCCCTACCTCAGAATCTTCAATTACTACGATTTCATTGCACTCAAATCCGAGCTTTTGCTTTGCCTTCAAATAAATTTCAGGATCCGGCTTTCTTTTTTTGACATCATCCCTGCCTAGCACAAAATCAAAATAATCTTTCAGGCCGAATGTCCGGAAGAAGTGGTCAATTCCCTGTTTACTGGAGCTTGTTGCTAACACTATTTTTATATTATTTTTCTTTAATTTAGAAAGAAGCTCTTCCACACCATGCATAATCTCTCCTTTTGTGTCAAATTCTTCATAGTAAAACTTAATACTTGAAGAATGAATTTCATCAATGTCTTTGTGGGGCATATTATACTTTTTCTCAAACTTTTGAAGATAGTCAATCGGGCTTCTTCCTATTATACATCCTGTGTCCTCTTCTGAAAGAACTATTCCTTTCTCGGAAAACGCCCTTTTCATTGAGTTTAGATGGAACTTTTCAGAGTCAATCAGCACTCCGTCCCTGTCAAATACAACTGCCTTCATCATAAATACCACCTGTAAAAAAGATTAAACCTATTAAAATGTCTCTTGCAATACATGGGAAGATGTTTTTATTTAACTTTTTTTCCTTTACGTTTTATAATCTTGTAACGTATTATCAATAGAGTAAGTGTTAATACTGCTATGACTGCAATGTTAAGCATAACCTTTTCAAGATTATTTTTTGCAAGGTTGATGGTTACAGTTTCATACCCATTTGCCTTAACACGTATAGTATTGTCTGTTTGTGTTAATTTAATTTCAACTGAACCGTTGCCTTGATATTCATCCTTTTTATTTACAAGGACTTCAATATTGTTTATCTTTACACCGTACTCATTTTTGACTTCGATCACTATGTCTTCCTGGATAGTTGAAGGATAAGTAACATACATTTTCCTGTTGATTTCACTGACCTTGATTTTGGAATCAGTTCGTTGGTTATCATAGATGCAACTTACCCTGACGTCACCGCCCATGTTAGAAAAATCAATCTCTGACCACCATTGGTTGCCCATGGCCTGGGTTGCATATTCCTTATTATTAATTACAATTTTAACATTGGTTTGCGGGTAAACTTTGCCCTTAACAATGTCCATTGTATTTGAAACACCGGTCGTTTCAATTGCACATGTTGGTTGCTCTTTCCATGCTTCAATCCCATATTGCGGGCTACCAATCCCTAATGTTTGTGTTAATGCAATAACATAAGATTTTCCAGCATTGGAATTCCATAACTGTTTAACTTCTATGGGTATGGGTTTACTTGTCTGTGTATATGTTATTGATTTTAAACTTTTGATTTCACCGGTTGAATAGTCAACAGTTCCAACACTGTTTATGTTAATGTTTGCAAACGTAAATCTATAACTTCCAAAGTCATGATGACTGGATATTACTTCCTGCTCCCATTTCTTAACGAAACCTGTTTTGGTATAATGATTATATGAATACAGTTTGGATTGTGTTAAAATCAATAATTGATTGTTTACAATTTTCATGTCAATTATCTTTGAGTCAAGATAAATTGAATTATTATTTTCCTGTTGAATGTTGCCATAATTATCAATGTAACTTAAAGATCCATCTCCTATTGCTTCACAAAATATTTTCTTTTCATATTCAATGCACTTGCCGGTTACATAAGGATTGAACGTCCATTGTTCTTCAAACGTTGCCTTGTTCAATTTGATTAGGTTTTCATTTACAACGTAAACGAAGTCGGAAACGATAATGTTTTTACACGTTGTTCTTAAGTTATATTGTTGGGTTATTTGTTGCCCGTTGCTTTTGTATAATGCAGTGTTGCACCAATAATAATCATCACCGATTATCAATGTTGCAGGGTTAATATTTGCCGGTAACTTTTCAAATAGGTCTTGTTTAATATTATATAAATATTTATCATTACCATTCTCCGCAATGTAATAATCGTTCACGGTTTTAATTGTCATGTTTAAGCTTTTAGTACCCTTTAAGGTCAATGGTTCAATGTCATAAGTTTCAATCTTGTTTGGAAATATAACATATAAGTCGTTGTTAACTGTTTCAATGCCCAAAACCTGTGTTGTGCTTAATGTTACTTCTGACTGATAACTTAAACTGATTAAAAATAATAAAAATAAGAAGAAACTATTGTATTTTAGCATCATACGTTCCTTTGTTGATTTCATTTATTACATCTCTTGGGTCTTTACCTTCAACAGTTACGCCCATTGTAAGGCATGTACCTATTACTTCTTTACTTATATCTTTTAAAGTTTTCCCTAAAGATGCATCTTTTTTGGTATTAGCAATTTCAATAATTTGTTCAATTGTAACGTTGCCTGCAATCTCATCCTTTTCTTTCCTGCCTTTTTTTATGCCTGCACTTTTCTTGATCAATTGTGAAGTTGGTGGTGTATTAACCTTTATTTCAAATTGTTTGGTTTCAGAGTCAACTGTAACTGTTACGGGCATAGTCATGCCATTGAAATCTTTGGTTTTGTCATTGATACTTTTTACTATGTCCTGAAGGTTTACACCTAATGGTGCTAACGTTGGACCTAAAGGAGGGCCTGCACTTGCTTTGCCACCTTCTATCATAAGATTAACTATAATTTTCTCTGCCATTCTAATCACCTATAAACATGTTTAATTATATATTAAATTTACTTTTTGTTGGTTAAGTTTTTAAACCTATATTAAGAGTGCAAGGGGCCGGATTCGAACCGGCGTAGGCCTAAACCACTGGATGTCTTACTTTAATTTAGTAGTCTTGAGTCCAGCGCGTTTGACCAAGCTCCGCCACCCTTGCATAACTTAGTTGAGAAAAAACGAATAATTATTCGTCTGTGTCCCATGGCACTTTAACATAATATATATCTGATTCGTCTTTTATAACTATTGTGTCCTTGTTTATTAATGATTGAATGTTAATTTCAAAAACTCCTTTGCTTTTAACTGTAATATTTTCAACCCGGTTGTTGAATGATATGTCAGAATCTTTTTTAGTTTCCATTATCTTTATCAAGATTTTTGAACCGCATTTACATGGTTCTTCAACATCATGATCATTTGAATAAGTTCGTCCGCATACAATACATTGATACATTTAATCACCAAAGTTTTCTCCAATCTTTTCATATAACTGTTCCATGTTTTTGCCGGTTAACGCAGAAATTGGAATGACTGGATATTCAGGGAACGCTTTCTTAATCTTTTCAAACTTAGCGTTTTCAAGGTCAATCTTGTTTGCAACGATAATGAAAGGTATTTCTCTTGCTTCCATTGCGCCTAACAATGTAATGTTAATCTGCAGTTTCGGGTCCTGTGTTGAATCTAGAATTATTAATGCAGCGTCAACGTTTTCCAGTGCGCCCAATGCTTCAACTATCCCTTTTGTTGCCTCTCTTGCCCTTTGCTGGGCCTCGTCAACACTAAACCCATAATTTAAAAATTCACGGTAATCAACCTTGATTGCCACGCCCGGAACGTCTAATATGTTCATTGAAAGTTTGGCGCCATTAATATTAATTGTTATGCCTTCTTTTCGTAATATCTCACGTGTTTCATGTGGGATGATAGAAATCTTACCCAGTTGTCCAACTCCAGCGTCAGCACAAATTCTGTTTGCAAGTGACGTTTTACCAACGTTAGTATTTCCGAAAAATCCTAAAGTTACATCGTTCTTGGTTTTAAACCAGTTTTTGATTTTTTTGAACATTTTATTAAATTGTTCGCTGATAGTATCAATAATAGTCATAATTTTTCCCCCGCATTAATCGGAATTTAAATGAATGTCTATTATAGATAATAAAAAATGTTTAAAAACGTTAACTTTGATTAACTTATTCATGACAAGCACTAACTTTAAAGTTTCGGCTCCTGGCAAGATTATTTTAATGGGTGAGCATTACGTTGTTTACGGAGCACCGGCAGTCGCGTTTGCGGTTGACAGATATAATTATATAACCTTTGAAGAGCTTGATGGTGAAGATAGGTTTGAATTGTTTAATGATGCCAAGTACGGTAACGCAGTATTATCTCCTGATGGTAATTATGAAAGTGAAAAACCATTTATGAAAATGTTTATGCCAATCTACCTACGCGTTTACAATAAAGCAAAGGAGATGGGCAAACATCTTAAACCTTTGAAAGGAACATGGTCTAGTGACGGTGCAATGAAAGGCATGGGTGCATCAGCATCATATAGTGCAGCGTTAGGGTTTGGTCTTTACCATACTATAGGTATAACGCCCGAGGAAGATGAATTGTTTGAATGTGCACAGTTGGGCGATGAAGTTGCACACGGCGGTCGGCCCAGCGGTGTTGACGCGAAAACTATTGCTTCTGGCCAAGGGATAAAATTTAGTAAACAGTTTAATCCTGTTAAACTCAACTTTGAAAAGATTAAAATTGAATTTCCTGAAGGTACAGGCCTTTTGGTTGTTGACACGTTTAAAGGTGAACGTGACAATACTGGTGAGCTTGTTCACAAGTTTGCTGAAAATCACGGGGCAGGCAAACCTGGTGACATGACTGATGAACAAAGGAAAAAGATTTATGATAATTATCTGGCAGTTTATGATAACATTTTACAAGAGCTTAACAAAAATGGGGACCCGGAAAAACTTGGCAAACTGTTACTAGAAAACCATGCTCTTTTGAAAAACGGCGGTGTGTCCACGCAGGACATTGAACAGGTTATAAAAGTTGCAATGGATAACGGTGCGCTTGGTGCAAAACTTACTGGTGCCGGTGGTCTTGGCGGTGCAGTGATCGTTTACGCTTATGAAAAAGATTTTGATAATATTCAAAAACTGTTGAAAGATGCAGGTTACAACAATTTGAGTTTGCATCCTGCGTTGCATAGTATTCAACTTGAATAGATGTATTGGAAGTATTGAATGATGTTTTGGAATGGATGTTTTGGAATGGATGTTTTGGAATGGATGTTTTGGAAT
>CAYOKY010000046.1:0-7531 GCA_964404695.1 Microcaldota archaeon
ATGACCGTTCACACATACAAAGTCGTCATACTGTTCAGTTGCAACCAACCCGTGCGGGCACGGACAAAACGTTCTTACAACATCATCATATGTTTTAGTATAAATGAAAAAGATAGTTTCATACATCAGTTCAGCGTAATTCTTCAAAACTGATGACGGGAATTCTACTCTCACTCCAACTTCAATTTTATCATAAGCATACGGTATATTATGTTTTTTTGATAACTGTTCCATCCATTCGGAGTTATACCTGCCGGGTGCACAGATTACATAATCTGCTTCAATCTTTTCATTATTTGTTATCACGCCTTTGACTTCATTGTTTTCAACTATGATATCATTAACCTCAGTGTTGTCAAGTATTTTAACATTATTTTGTGTTAACTCATCCTGGAACGTTTGCATGATTTTAGGGAGTTTGTCTGACCCAACGTGCAATGCTTTTCTTATAAACAATTTAATATTATGTTTCTCAGCGTCTTCAACCAGATCTTTGGCTTTTTCCATGTTCTTAGGATAATAATCCGGTTCAACTCCTGCTTCAAGAAATATTTGTTCTGTATAATCCAAAAGTGTTTGGTATTCGTCCAGATTGTATAGGTGTAATAGTTTTTCATGGCTTAAGACTGGAGTAAAATGTAATTTGCCATCAGAAAAAGTGCCAGCACCGCCAAACCCGTTCATAATTTCCATTTTTGAACGGTTTTCTATTCGGTTGCCTTGCTCAATTAAAATTATTTCTAAGTCCTTGTTTTTAATTAATTCCCTTGCAGCGAAAATGCCGGCAGGGCCTGCCCCGATAATTATAACTTTAGTCATCGTTCTATTTTATGTGTTATTATAGTTTATAATAATATGTTTAATGTAACAGGATTATGCCCATTGCTAATAATATGCCTAAAACCAATGCAAAAATTTCATGTCTTTTGTAATCTCTTTCCATTTCCGGAAGCAGGTGGGTTGCGCCAACGAACAGCAATGCGCCCGCTGATAATGAAAGTAAATTGCCAAGAAGTGTTTGGTTAATTGTTTGAATAAAAGGGAACGATACAATTACTCCTAAGGGCGTAGTTAATCCTGCTCCTAATATTGCAAGCCTGGTTGCCTTTGCCTTACTGTATTTTCCCTTTATCAAAAGCATAAACGTTACAATGCCTTCAGGTATCTCATGCATTATCATTCCCAGTGCTGCCAGTGAACCTGTCCATACACTTACTGAGAACGTTATTGAGTAAATTATACCGTCAATGAAAGAATGGATTGCAATGCCCAACATAGGTACAAGACCTATTGCATGGCTGTTGCATTGTTGTCTTTCACATGCATAACCGTGCAGGAAATGGTTAATTATAAATAACATGAAATAACCGCCAAACAAAAAGTACGGTGCGTTTTCACTCATTTCCATTGATTCTGGTATCATGTGAAGCAGTGAAATCGTGATCAATATTCCTGATGCGAACGCTACGAAATAATTAATATTTCTCTCTCCCCAGTTTGAGTATCTTCTTATAATGTAAATGCCTATGCTCGTAAAGAATAAGGCCATGATCCCAGCAATAAACGGTGCAATAAATTCTGTCATTAATTAAAAAATGGGTTTATGTTTATAAAGTTAATTGGGAAATTTCTGAGGATATTTTTTTATTTTTTAACTAAATAAGCTATAATAAACATTATGATTAAAGGCAATATCCCTAAACTAAGTATTTCAATTTGTCCTGTGCCTATATATGTTAATATTGCTGAATAGATGTACGTTAATATTGTTATTATTGCAAGATATTCAACTCTTAAAGTATAATTGTTTAATTTGAACTTTTTAATGCCATGTTTAAGTGCAAAATAATAAATCACTAGTAAAATAATATTAGGTAATACTAATGATAAGATTAATGCCAATATTAAATTCATTGTTGAAATAAACAAGAAGATTGTGTCTGATAGTATAATTAAAATGAATGCAGTTATTGACCATGCCAATGCATATATCTGTCCACCAGTTTCAAATATGATTTTGTCTTCTTTGAATAAATCCATGATTTTCATTTTAAGTTTAGATTTATAAGCGTTTTGAAAATTAAACTAAAAAAATAGAAAAATAAAAAAGAAGAATGAATTACTTGGATAATTTTTGAACCCATTCAACTAACATGTATAATGCACTTAATCCTACAAGGATATAAATAATCTGTGCGAGTAACGGTAGAGTTAAACCGCCTATCCAGTTTACAAGGTCAAAATTGATAATCCCAACAAGACCCCAGTTCAAGCCACCGATGATTACTAACAACTCGGCAATATCTTTTACTATGTTTTTATCATTTTTCATATTTTCACACCCCTCTTTTCAACTTCTTTTAGGTCTAAGACCAATCTTTTCTCCACTTTATAACTTTATAAACTTTTTGATTAAGGGATTAACGAAGAAAATGATCTTTTTTTAGTAACAATTAAAAAGAATATCATTATTTATAAGGTGTTAAGGTGGGCAAGGATTAAAATGCATATGCCTCGCCATGCCAAAAGTTTTTTCAAAAGCTAATTTGGTTTAACATTATACATATAATTTAATTTTATACCTATTTTTCAATCTCCTTCAACATTACAACAATCTTTTCCAAAGGAAGTCCGTCCATTATGTTATGAAAACTGCCTTCAATCCTTTCAGCAAAGCTTGCGCTTAAAGTATTTTGTATGTCATAACCTGAGGCATATTTTTTATACAACTCGTCTTTGTTCTGGTCAAGTGCTTTGTTTATTTCATTATCAGTCAATTTCCGGAAAAATATTTTTGTGTGTGCATAATCAGTTAACGTTTTCCCGTTGTCCTGATTAATCATGTGAATGCCTGTGTAAAAGTCATGGGTTTTTCCTGATAATTGTTTTAACCTTTCAAAATCTTCCTGCCTTGATTTAACTTTCTCCAGGATCTGACCGTTAAAATAACCGATTGAATCAAAACTGATAATGATATCCTTGTCATGCCTTTGTGCAACGTTTTCAGCCTTAATTCGCGCTAAAAATTTGACCAGTTCAATTGGATCGTTTGGTCTTATTGCAATGTTTTCATTGACATTGCTTCCGTCACATATACAGTCCATGCCCATTTTTTCAATAGCCAGTTTTCTGTACGGTGATTTGGTTGCTAAAATAATCATTTAACATTTCCCTCCTTAATCTTCTTTGTTTTGATTTTCTTACCGCCGATGACTAATTCCTTTTCATCATAATAAACCTGATAATTTTTCACTGTCCATTTATGGCTAAACAGTTCGTCAATGGTAATTTGATCTTTGTTGGTCTCATGTTGTAAAATAACTTGCTGACCAACTTCCCCTTCCGGTTCCAAAACCTCAACGTCACCATTATCAGCTGCCATGACCATGCCCTCTGACTTAACTCCTCTGAGTTTTGCAGGCTTAAGGTTTTCTGCAACCAACACTTTCTTGCCGAGCAATTCATCTTTTGAATAATGGTCTACAAGCCCAGAAACAATTGTAACCGTTTTGTCGCCCAGGTTAATCTTCTCAATGTAAAGTTTGTCTGCTTCAGGATGCTTATCTATTTCAATAATCTTACCAATCTTAAGTTTAATGCCTTTTTCACTTTTCGTTTCCATCTTGTCCAGCATGAAAACTACCTTGTGAACTTCAAAACTGTTTACATCCTCAAACCCTAACGAAAACCCGAACTGTGACAACATCTGTGAGCTAACATTGGGCACAAAAGGGTAAAGCATGGTGCTAATCCTTTGGAGTGCATAACCAATATTGTAAAACACTTTATTACATTTTTCATTATCACTTTTGATCAGGTCCCATGGCTTTTTGTCCTGGAAATATGCATTGGTCCTGGCGCTGAATTCTAAAACTGTTTGCAATGCTTTTTTGTATTCGCGTTGTTCCATTAGCTCATGGTATTTGTCAATGTAACTTGTATCAATTTCCAATTCTTCTTTCCCAACCTTGCCAAACCTGTTAACCATTACTGCAAGTCGCCTGATAAGGTTTCCAACATTATCAATCAATTCTTTGTTAACTCTTTCCTCAAATTCTTGCAATTTAAAGTTCGTGTCACCATTTTCCGGTGTAATCATGAATAAGTAAAATCTCCAGTAATCAATTGGATAATTATATTTGTCAACCTGTCTCCCGAAAATGCCGATGTTGCGCGATTTTGAAAACTTTTTGCCTTCAAAGTTAAGGTATTCCATGGCATGCAAAACGTCAACAGTTTTCCAGTCCCTTCCGTCGCCTAATAACATTGCCGGGAATATTACTCCATGGAAAGGTACATTGTCCTTGCCCATGAACTGGTAATATTTTACATTGTTTCCGAACCACCATTGTTTCCAATCATCAGTATGTTTTTTTGTTATTGAAATGTAACCGATCGGCGCGTCAAACCATACATATAAAACTTTATTTTCATATCCTTGCAATGGTATGGGTATGCCCCATTTAATGTCACGAGTAATGTCTCTTTGTTGAAGTTCCTGCCAACTTTTCATTATTGATTGTGCAGTATGGTTCCAGTTTCCTACTCTTTGTTCCTGCCATTTTTTGAGTTTAGGTTCAATCTTGGGCAGGTCCAGAAATAAATGGTTAGTGGTTTCAAACCTAGGTTTTGTACCGCTGATTTTACTGATAGGATTAATAAGTTCACGAGGGGACAACAGTTTCCCGCAATCGTCGCATTGGTCACCGCGCGCGTTTTCATAACCGCAATGAGGACATTGTCCTTCAACATACCTATCTGCTAATGCTGTGCCCGTTTCAATGTCAATTGGTTGTTCAACTTCCTTTTCAATAATGTAACCGTTATTGTACAGGTTCATGAAAATTTCTTGTGTAAGTTTTACGTGTTCATCGTTGGTAGTTCGTCCAAACTTGTCAACACTAATGTTAAAATTTGTTATCACCTGTTTGTGAACCTTATAATATTTATCGCATAACTCTTTTGGACTAATTTTTTCTTTTAATGCTGCAACTTCTGTGGGTGTACCATATTCGTCACTGCCACAGATAAATAATACTTCATTGTTCATTATTCTCATATACCTTGCAAATGCGTCGGCCGGCAAAAGCGAGCCGATCAAATGGCCGAGGTGCAGGTCATTGTTAACATAAGGTAATGCAGCAGTGATTAATACTTTCATTGTTCTTCCCTCAGTTTAATCTTTCTAAAATGTTTGATATAATCTAAGAATTTTTCTTTGTCTATAATTATAATTTTTTTGCCAACGAGTTTGGCTTTAAACCCTAATCTTAATATTACCATTTCATCAACCTTATCAGATTGTGCAAGGTAAATACTTTTGTTATCATTGTTGTAACCGCCTGTGCTGTCAAATCGTCCTGCAAGGTATGATGCGGAAAATTTGTTTTCATATTTATATCTTTCCAATCTTTCCTTGGCAATTTCCTGAAAAAATAATCTGAGTTTTGAGTGATAGAAAAATGCGCGTTCGTCACGCATCTGAAGTTTGTTTGGTGGCGTTAACCCTTGTTTTATAACTTCCATTGAAAAAACCTGGATAACGTCATCGCTACCAAAGACTCCAATCCCTTCTTTAGCTTTTCGTCCTCTCCATAATCCGATTATGTAAGACAGTTCAGGAGTAAGTTTAATCTTCATTACATCAACTCAATAATGGATTTTTCAATTTCCAATTCTTCATCTTCATTCAATTCATTTTTTGTGTTGCTTTTGTTTATCATTTTTAAATGTTGTATCCTGACTTTTATAAGATTAAGCTTTTGCAGGTCATCATCATCTTCGGTATAGATATATCCTTCATTTTTCTGGGAATTATTATTATTAATTGTGCTTTTTTTATTTTGAATTTTAGTTTCGAATTTCCCAACACCCTTTTTTTCTATTGCTTTTTTCACGTGCCTTGTGCCTGCTATGACAAGCAACAGTTCAGTTGACATATTTTGACTGACATTTTTTTTATCTTTAAACCTTTGTTTTGTTATGCATGTCATAACTCTCATAAACTTTTCTGAAGGGACATGATTAAATAATTGAACAATGTGATCGTTTTGCAATTGTTTAAGTTTTACAAAGTCAACAGTTTCAAACATGATCCTGTGTAAGTTACCTGCCATATTTGTTTTAAGTGGGGATATGCTTTTATATCTAATTAATGATACTAAAAAATATTATGATTAATTCTATTATTCTCTTGGTTTCATTGGCAGGACTGATTAAGGGTGCTGACTTTCTGGTTGACGGTGCGTCATCACTAGCTAAGAAATTTGGGATCCCTCCTTTGGTTATTGGTTTAACGGTTGTGGCGTTTGGTACGTCCATGCCTGAGTTTACTATTAACGTTTTTTCTGCGTTTAATGGTCAGGCAGGTATAAGTTTTGGGAATGTAATCGGTTCAAACATAGCAAACATTTTACTTATCCTAGGGATTACTGCTTATTTAAATCCGTTTAAAGTTAAGTATTCTACAATCTGGAAAGAAATACCTTTTATGATAATGGTAACTTTCTTATTGTTTGTTCTTGTTAATGATATGTTGTTGGATAATATGCCCAATTTATTGTCCAGAACTGATGGCATAGCATTGCTTGTGTTGTTCGTCATTTTTATTTATTATACTTTTGGAATAATTAAGGTTGAAGGTTCAAAGCCAGATATCCATGAAATGTCGTTGTTAAATTCGCTTGGGTTGATACTTTTGGGTATGGGTTTGCTTGGTGTGGGCGGTCATTTTGTTATTGAATCTGCAATGGTGATAATGAAATCTTTAAATATTAGCGGTGAAATTATTGGGTTAACTATGTTGGCAATTGGTACTTCCCTGCCTGAGCTTGCGACTGGTATCAATGCGCTCAAGAAAAACAAACCAGACATTTTGATTGGGAATGTAATCGGTTCAAATGTGTTTAATTTACTATTCATTTTAGGTGTAACTTCCTTCATCAAACCGTTGACTTATAACAGTGCACTTAACTTTGATTTAATATTTGTTTTAATTTCATCTTGTTTATTGTTTTTAATATTGTTTACTGGTAAGAAAGAATGTTCTATTGAAAGGTGGGAAGCGGCAGTTTTGCTTTTGGGGTATGGTTTATATTTAGTTTCAATAATTTACCGGGCAGGATTTATTTGATTATATGTATTATTTGAGTTTATGTATTGATTAGTGACGATGACTTGACTATACATTTTTATAGTTAACGGTTCATAATTATTAAATTAAATTTATTATTTTGAGGTGTTTAAATGGGAATTTACGAAAGAATTAAAGCATTATTCATTAAACAATACAAAGAAAATTCTCCTGAATATAAAGTAAAAGTCAGGGCATGGAGAAAACAGAATTCTATAATGGAAATTGATAAGCCGACTAATCTTGCAAGAGCAAGGCAGTTAGGGTACAGGGCTAAGGAAGGTTATTTCTTAGTACGTGTTAAAATTGGTAAAGGACGACGTGCCAGGCCAGCACCTGCTGGTGGCAGAAAACCACGACATAATTATAAGTTTAAAGCTCCGGGTCTTTCATTACAGA
>CAYOKY010000047.1:0-5310 GCA_964404695.1 Microcaldota archaeon
ATTGAAGAAGCCATGAGCAAATGGGATTTAGAGGTAAATATAACAACTAAATCGCACAGTCAATTGTCACAAATAATAAAGACCGCTAAAAAGAATGTGCCGGCTTTAACGAAATATGAGGTCATGTACGTAGAAAAGGAAATGACAAATATTCGAAAATAAAAATCATGTTAAAAATGTAGAATATATCCTAGATATCACAAACAGATGACATACTATAAAACACTAAGCAATATATTAAAGCAGTATAAAATGAAATAAATGTAATATAAAATTCTCTGGATATAATACTAAACAATATACTAAACGTAGCATAACCTGCTTTGAACACACTATAAATACAAAGCAAGTAAAATGCAAATATTTATATAATTAAATAAACAATAACTTATTAATTATTTTTAATATTAGACGATGACTTAGGTTTGATCATTAAAACATTGTAAATCAAGATATTGTAATTCATTTGAGGTGCTTATATATGAGTATAATGGACAAAGAAATTGAAGAAATGAAAAGATGGGATAAGGAAAAGGTCATGAATAAAGTTGACCAAAAAAATTATGGAAAAGATAAATGGTACTTTTGCGACGGACCTCCCTATGCAACTGGTACAATGCATCCCGGAACTGCATACAACAAATCTGCTAAAGATAGTGTAATAAGATATAAACGCTGGAAAGGGTACAACGTAAGGGCAAAGGCAGGTTATGACACTCACGGACTACCAATTGAAGTCAAAGTTGAAAAAGACATTGGAAGCAAAAACAAACAAGACATTGAAAAATATGGAGTTGAAAAATTCATAAAGAAATGTAAATCGTTCGCAACCAAACATGTTACTCAAATGTCCAAGGATTTTAAACGTGCAGGAGTTTGGATGGATTTTGACGACCCATATTTAACCTATAAAAATGAATTTATTGAATCCGTATGGGGCGCGATCAAAAAAACACATGACAGAGGACTATTATATCAAGGAGTTTCTGTCCTTCCATACTGTTCAAGATGTGAAACGCCAATGGCCAATGCTGAACTTGAATATTCAAACGACATGGGGCCAAGCATTTATGTCAAATTTAAAGTTAAAGATGACGAGAATAAAGAAGACAATGAAAATAACTATTTAATCATATGGACTACTACTCCATGGACATTGGTTTCAAACATGGCAGTAATGGTTCACCCAAGCGAAACCTATGTTAAGGTTAAACCTGATGACCTTGAGGAAACATGGATAATTGGCAAAGAAAGAATGGACACGTTGTCCGAACTTTTATGTGTAAGTTTTACAATCATTGATGAGATGAGCGGGAAAAGGTTAAACGGGATTGAATATGAACACCCATTAGGCATAAACAAAGATGTTCAAAGAAAAGTTGTACTCTCAGACGAATATGTAACCATGAATGAAGGTACAGGATTAGTACATTGTGCCCCTGGCCATGGCCCTGAGGATTATGTCATTGGAAAAAGGTATGGAATTGAACCGTTCTCACCAGTAAATGAACAGGGCAATTATACCAAGGAAGCAGGAATTTATGACGGATTAAATGTACTTAAAGTTAACGATAAAATAATTGATGACTTAGAAAATTTGAACATCTTATTACATAAGGGAACTATTGAACACAGATATCCTCATTGCTGGCGCTGTAAAACCCCTTTAATTTTCAGAACGACCAAACAATGGTTTGCAAAGATCAGTGAAATCAAAGAGAAAATGATTGAAGAGATTGATAAGACAACATGGGTTCCGGAATTTGCAAGAACAAGATTTTCAAACTTTGTAGAAACTTCTCCGGACTGGTGCATATCCAGGCAACGTTATTGGGGCATACCCATACCCGTCTGGGTCAATACAAATGATGAAACTGATTACATAGTAATAGGAAGCTTTAACGAACTGAAAAAACCAATTGAAGATTATCATAGACCTTACGTAGATCAAATAGTAATAAAAAAAGACGGCAAGACATACAAAAGGGTGCCCGACGTATTGGACGTATGGATGGATTCAGGCAATGTTGTATGGGCAAACCTAACCAAAGAAGAAAAAGAAGAATATGACCAAGCACAATTCATCATAGAAGGCAAAGATCAGACACGCGGATGGTTTTATTCATTGCTAGGAACAGGAGTAATGGCATATGATAAAGCACCTTATGAAACAGTAATGATGCACGGCTTTTTTGTTGATGATAAAGGAGAAAAAATGAGTAAAAGCAAAGGCAACTTTATACCTTTCGGCGAGATTGTTGAAAAATATGGTGCTGACGCATTCAGATTATGGTCATTGTCAGCAGTACCATGGGAAGATTTGCCTTTTTCATGGGACAATATTAAAGAGGGATATTCTTTTGTAAACACAGTTGACAACATGGCCGTGTTCTTGAAAAGGTTTGGAGAAAATGTCAAATATAAGGAACCTGTCATAAATGAACTTAACATTGAAGACAAATGGTTAATATCAAAGTTTAATCTAACCTTACAAAAATGTGAAGATAATTATGACAAATACCTGTTTCACCTGGCTAACAGAGAAATAGTTAACTTTCTATTGAACGACGTAAGCAGGTTTTACATTAAACTGATAAAAAACAGGGAAGATGAAAAAGGGTTGGAAGTTTTAAAATATGTTTATGTTGAATCATTAAAACTACTTAACCCAATAACTCCTTTTGTTACTGAAAGATGTTACAAAGCAGTCATGACAGAACCTAAAGTAAGCATTTGCATGGAAGAATGGCCAAAACCTATAGGGATAGTTGACCCGGCATTAATTTCTGACATGGAACTTGCACAGGAAGTCATTGCACAGATAAACGCTGCGAGACAGGAGATTAACATTAAACTCAGATGGCCAATAGATATTGTTAAAATCTATCCAAATGATGACATTGCATTAACTGCAGTCCAAAGATTATCAAACGTAATAAAATCAATGACAAATGTTCAAACCATAGAAACAGTAAAATCTAACATGGGTAAGGTTACTATTGAACTGAAAAAAGATATTGAAAACCCAATAGTAATAAAAAAAGTAATAGAACATGACCTGACAAATTATGAATATGCAATTAATTCAGGAAAAACTATTGAACTTGAAGGCATAAAATTAACTAATGAAGAAATACAAATCAAGGAAACAGTAAAAGATTATCATACGGGTTACTTTACAGGTGGAAAAATATATACCCATTCAAAACTGCCAAAAAAGGTTGTTGAGGAAGGCATGGCAAGAGAAGTCATAAGAAGAATACAGGAAACCCGCAAAGGAATGAAACTTGTTGAAACTGAAGGGATAAATGTTGATTATTTAGGGGACAAGGACATTGAAAAGATTATCGAAACATTCAATGATATGATAAAAGAAACAGTTAACGCAAAAGATATGAACAAAGTAAATACCATGGAAAAAATGGGAAAAGAATGGATAATCAAAGGCCCTGACAAAGAATACGTTTTAAAGATTAACGCAACAAAAATTTAATTAGTACGGGGAGGATCGCTGACGGTGTTTTACGCTGAGGAAGGTCCACCCACTGCATCATAGATAGATGTTGCAAAACTTTACAGGGAGACCTGTACAAGAAGGCACAGAAACGAACTCTTTCAATCGTACTATGAAGACATCTGAGGTTGATTGATCTGAGGTGAAACGATCTTCTTGCTATTGCAGTGCAAGTCCATTTGGGCGCTTAGTAGAATGCGATCACGAACAAAAGGTGGCCTACTACCCCGTGCTATAATATTTATTGAAATGTTGTATTGAAATATTGAACACATGGAAAAGGTGATATTATGTTATTACAGGAATTAAGAGATCTGCTTGCGCCGTTAGCATTCTTATGCATACTTGCAACTATATTCTTAGGACCAATAGGTTTGGCAGGATTAGTTTTATTTTTGGTTGACAAATATAACAAAATAGATATGGGTAAACATAGAAACTTAATAATCAAAATATCAATCGGTGCCATGTTATTAACAGTATTATTAATTGTATGCTCTATTGTTTTGTTTTTATTAAGCATTATTCTTCCGGTTCTGTAAATTCCGGATATGTAAATTTAAAAAATAAATGAAAAAACAAAGAAACCAAAGTTAGGTGAAAACATGAAACATGTAAAAGACATTGAATGGAAAAAAGGGTTGACAGTTAATGAACTTGTTAAACAAATGGAATCATGTGGATTTCAGGCAATTGAACTGAACAGGGCAGCAGAAGTAATAATAAAAATGAAAAAAAACGGAGCAAAAATATATTTAACATTCACGTCCAACATGGTAACATCAGGTTTAAGAGGCCTTTTTGCACAGATTATAAAATGGGGATTGGTTGACGTTATTGTTACAGGTGTTGGAGCGATTGAAGAAGACATGATGCGTTCAAAAGGCGAGAAATTTATAATTGGAAGTTTCGGAGTAGATGACATTGAACTGCACGAAAAAGGAGTAAACAGAGTTGGCAACTTATTTATAACAAATGAAAGTTATTGCAATTTTGAAGACATGATGAGGCCATTACTAAAAAAAATATATAACAAACAGAAAACATGGCAGGTTTCAGAAATGATAAGAGAATTTGGACTAGAATTGGATGATGAAAATTCCATTCTTTATCAGGCCAGTAAAAATAATGTACCTATATTTGTACCGGGAATCACGGACGGTGCGCTTGGATTCCATTTATTCTTGTTTCAACAGGAAAACCCAGAGTTTATAGTGGACGTTGTAAAAGATTTTGCAAAATTGACCTATTCCACAACACATGATGACAAGAAAGGAGTTATTGCACTTGGCGGTGGAATTGCCAAACATCAGGCATTGCTTGCATGTATACTTAACGGTGGCCTGGATTATGCAGTTTATATGACCACTGACCAGGAATTCGCAGGTAGCATGTCAGGAGCATCAACACGGGAAGCACAATCATGGGGCAAAATCAAGGATAATTCTGATGCCGCAACAGTCATTGGCGACGTTTCAATAACATTTCCACTAATGATAGGTTATGTTCTGGATGAACTGGATAACGAAAACCTTTTGGACAACAACGAAAAAGCAATCAAAAAAGATAACAAAAAATGAAAATTGTTCTGGATGATAACCAGGAAGATTTGAATATAATTGAATAGAAATTTAAGTATAATAAAAAATCAAGGGATAATAATGACTGATGCTAAATTCATACTTTACAAAAAGAAATTGTTTGAACAGTATAATACTGTAAAAGATTTAACAGACATCCTTACTTACAGTTTTAAAACCAATGAAGAAGTTGGAAAAATTTTAGAAAATGAAACT
>CAYOKY010000047.1:5410-7484 GCA_964404695.1 Microcaldota archaeon
ACTATCCATACCGGAAAACATTATGTTTACGGATTGTCAAGCTCACAACTGAATATAGAAATCCAAAGGATTGCAAATGATAAAGAATTAATGAGTAAAATAAATAATTTGGGCATACATTTCCACAGGAAAACGCAAAACCTGAGTGAATGGAATCTTAAAGAGGAACTTGAAGACATTGCAGATAAAGAAACATTAAACAGCATTCAAATTGTAAACATTGGTGGAGGATTACCTTGCAGATATAAAAATTTCAGAATAGAAGTCATAGATAAAATATTTAACAAAATCAAAAAATTCAAACACTGGTTAAATGAGAAAAATATTAAAATAATCATGGAACCAGGAAGGTTCCTTGCTGCACCATGCGTTGAACTTGAAACCGAAGTCAAGGCAGTATATGACAATAATATAATAATAAACTGTTCAGTTTACAACTCTTCAATGGATACATTCATCTGGAATATAAGACTGCTTGCAAAAGATGAACTGCCAGACAATCAAGGGACAGTATACACAATAAAAGGAATAACCCCGGATTCAATGGACATTTTCAGATATAAAGTGCACCTTCCCAAAAAGAAACCAGGTGACAAAATAACTTTCATCAATGCTGGAGCATACAACTTTTCAAGCGATTTTTGTTCATTGGAAAAATTGAAAACTGAAATAAAAGATTAAGATAATCAATGCTAAGATCAATTAAATTTAACCATTAATAAATAAAAAGTTAACTAAAAAAGAAATGAAAAAAGATTAATCAAAAAATGTTAATCTACCAATTGCCAAAATATTTGGAAAAGTGAAATCTGCCAACTGGAACCCTGTCTGAACTTCTGATTCCAAGAGCTATGTCCAAACTCAATCCATTAGGAGTTACACGTTCAAACCCAATATACATTTCACTATGTCTAGGATATGAAATCCTTTCTAACCAAACAAACCTAGCAATTACAAACCCGTCATCTAAAGGAAAATAATATCCTAATTCACCATCAACATGTTGTAAAACAATCTGTTCTTCTCCTCTTAGAACAGGAGAATAAACCATACTGTTATCTTGACCGATTGTTGTAAACGCAATGCCTCTGAATTCCAGTCCGCCGAAATTAATGCCTGTGCCAACAGACAACATCAAATTATCATTATAATCAGAACCTGCACCTGCAATTAATGAAAATAAATTAATAAAACTTGAAGTTTCAAGCTGTACACCATAACTCAAACCATCACATGTCAATGATAACCTCCAGTTTTCGTTAGCGTTTCGATCCTGAAGTTCCATAAATTCATAGACATCTCCTTTAAGGTCAAGAAGATTAAATTCGTGCAAAAGGACATTGTCCTCCAAAAGTTGAACACGCGATTCTAAAGAACTCAAACGACTATTAATTATTGCAAATATATGATCTAAATCATTAGAAGACAAATCTGAATCCTCCAAAACTTCAATGAACTTTTGCCATTGAGCAATCTCTGAATTAGTAATTTCTCCTTCTCCGTCACCAACAATTACATAACCGATAATGTTTTTGCCATCCAAACATTCAACTTCAATTGAAGGCATAGGAAGTCCTGCTTCCCGAATAATATTTTCAAACCTTTCTGCAACGGCATAAGGATCATTCCAATATTTAGAAGAAACAGGGATTGGATACATTCCTCCTTTAGTTATAACATCAATAAAGTAAGGAATATCTTGATCGCGCAAAACCTGTGCGTCATGAGTAATCTTATATAACTGATCATAATCCACAGAATCAATTACGATATTAGTATCTGAATTAGTATCTGGAACTTTTAAAATCTCAGGTTGTACGTACTCAGAACTATCAGCAGATGGATCACTAGACGAATCTGCATTTACAAACTGTTTAGAAGAACCAGTATTCGGAACTTTCTTTGCAGAACCATTATCAGCATAAACAGCATTATAGTATGCCATAGCTTTTTCCACATCTAAAACTGGATATGTCCTACCTTCTTGTTTAGCTAGATTTATAATTTTTAAATATCCAACTTCTCCATTTGACCAATAAAGAGTAATCTTTCCAAAAGCATCAGTAGGTGTAAC